>NZ_JAPWHT010000229.1:0-16350 GCF_027270795.1 Streptomyces sp. ActVer | reverse complement strand
CCGCGCCGGCGGCCACCGCCGTGCCTGTGCCGATGCCGAGCGCGAGGTCCGCGACGACGGCCGCGAGTGCGGCAACCGCGGCCACCAGCAGGGGAGTTCCGGCGCCCTCGCGGGCGTACCGCTGGCCGAAGGTCAGCCGGCCCGCCTCCGCCTCGTCCAGTGCCGAGGTGAACGCCTCGTACTCCTCCGTGGCGGTCTGCTCCATCGTGTCCAGAGCGGCCCGTGCCCGCGACAGCAGCGCGCCCCCGTCGGCCCGCCCGCCCGAACGCCGGACCTCCTCCTCCACGGCCCGCACCAACAGCCGTTCGGCCTCCGCCCGATGGCTGTCCCGCATATCGCGTCCCCCTTCAGCAGCAACTCCTAGGCCGTCAAGTGTCCTTCGTGAGGGGCTTGAGCGCGAGGGGGCGGCGATCAACGGCAGCGGTTCGGTGACCTTGAGATCACTCGCTCGTTTTTATGACTGTCGGGCTAGCTGTCGAACAGGGGACGCCGTGAATCACCTCGCTGAGCATGGGCCGACCGGCTCGATCCCGGTCGCGTCCTATGCGCGTACGTCGGAGGATGTCCGCCGACGCGATGGGCATGGAGTGCGCCATCAGTTGCGGATCAATGAACGGACCGCGCATGAACACGGTTGCACGGTGGTCGCGGTGTACAGCGACAACGGTCGCAGCGCGTCCAAGGCCGGGGAGATGAGGCCTGGATTCGACCGTCTGGTCGCCGACTTGGCACGCGGACACACCGCCGACGGACAACCGATCACGGGGGTCGTGTGCACGGCGGATGACCGGTTGTATCGGCGGGCGGAGGATCTTGCGCGGTTCTTCGCCGCGCTGACGGCTCGGCCAGGACGCCGTTACCTGGATCCGCAGGGTGTCCGAGACCCGTACTCGCAGGAGGGGCTGTTGGAAGCAGTGCGAGCCTTGGATGTTGCGGCCATGGAGACACGAGTCAGGAGTCGGCGGCTCTCGGACTGGCACTGGGCCCGTGCTGTCGACGGTGTGCCGCACAGCGGGCCACGTCCCTTCGGCTGGCAGGAGGACAGGATGACCCTGCATGCCGATGAGGCACAGCTTGTTGAGCAGGCGATCATCGACCGCACTGGAGGAAAGGCGGTTCGGTCCATCGCGCGTGACTGGTGTGATCTAGGAGTCTCCGGCACCCGTGGCGGCAGGCCCAACGCGCAGACAGTCACTCAGATCATGACCGCACCCAGGGTGTGCGGCTATCGGGCCAACAAAGGCGAACTACTACTTGTCCCGGAGACGCGACAGCCAGTGCTCGGTCAGTGGGAACCCATCGTGACGCCGACTCAGTGGCAGGCTGTGTGCGCGACGTTCTCGCCTGGCAGCCTCTACCTACACAGAGGCAGCGGTGCTCCGAGACTCACCGGACGGCGGACCGACCCTCGCCATCTCGCCAGTGGCTTTCTTCGGTGCGGTGCGGTGCGCTCCGACGGCGGGGTGTGTCGCGGTGCATTGTGCGCTCAGAAGGGGCGAAGCAAGAAGAGCCCCTACGTCTACTCCTGCCGTTCCTGCGGACGATGCAGCATCAGCGGTCCGCCGGCCGACGAAGCCCTTGAACAACTGCTCTTCCCTGAGGCCGAAGGGCGCGTGCAACTGCCGGAGCCCATGCGCAGGCGCTGGCAGTCCGGTGAGATGGGGCTTGAGGAGAAGCGAAAGATCATCGGGTCGGTCTTCACCTGCTGCACTGTCCGACCTGGTGTGAAAGGAGATCGTTCCTGGGACTACTCGCGGGTGGAGCCTGTGTGGCGTTGGGCGGATCGGGTGGCACCGACAGGAGCGACCGTCGGAGACGACGGCCGTTCTGCAACTGGCCGGGGCCGTCAGGCAGGATGAGGCTATGCCGAACCGACTGGCCCACGAGACGTCCCCCTACCTCCTCCAGCACGCCGACAACCCCGTCGACTGGTGGCCCTGGTCGGAAGAGGCATTCACGGAAGCACGACAGCGTGGTGTTCCCGTTCACCTGAGCGTCGGCTATTCCAGCTGTCATTGGTGTCATGTTCTAGCTCGCGAAAGCTTCGAGGACGAAGCAGTTGCCGCTTACATGAACGCGCACTTCGTCAACATCAAGGTCGACCGCGAGGAGCGCCCCGACGTCGACGCCGTCTACATGGAAGCCGTGCAGGCGGCGACCGGGCAGGGCGGCTGGCCCATGACGGTCTTCCTCACGCCCGACGCCGAGCCGTTCTACTTCGGCACCTACTTCCCGCCCGCGCCCCGGCAGGGGAGCCCCTCCTTCCGGCAGGTCCTCGAAGGCGTGCACAGCGCGTGGACCGACCGGCGGGACGAGGTCACGGAGGTCGCCGAGAAGATCGTGCGGGACCTGGCGGGCCGGGAGATCGCGTTCGGCGACACCCAGGTGCCCGGCGAGGAGGACCTCGCGGGGGCGCTGCTCGGCCTCACCCGGGACTACGACGCCGGCCACGGCGGCTTCGGCGGCGCGCCCAAGTTCCCGCCGTCCATGGCCGTCGAGTTCCTGCTGCGGCACCACGCCCGCACCGGCGCCGAGGGCGCGCTGCAGATGGCCGCCGACACCTGTGAGCGGATGGCCCGCGGTGGCATCTACGACCAGCTCGGCGGCGGCTTCGCCCGCTACTCCGTCGACCGCGAGTGGGTCGTGCCGCACTTCGAGAAGATGCTGTACGACAACGCCCTGCTGTGCCGGGTGTACGCGCATCTGTGGCGGTCCACCGCCCGCGGCGGAGCCGCTAGTGAACTCAGCGACCTCGCCCGCCGTGTCGCCCTGGAGACGGCCGACTTCATGGTCCGTGAACTCCGCACGAACGAGGGCGGGTTCGCCTCCGCGCTCGACGCCGACAGCGACGACGGCACCGGCAGGCACGTCGAGGGCGCGTACTACGTCTGGACGCCCGCGCAGCTTCGCGAGGTCCTCGGTGAGCAGGACGCCGGACTCGCCGCCGACCACTTCGGCGTGACCGAGGAGGGCACCTTCGAGGAAGGGGCCTCGGTTCTCCAGCTACCGCAGAGCGAGGGCGTGTTCGACGCGGAGAGGATCGCCTCCATCCGCGCGCGCCTCCTCGAAGCACGCGGCGAACGCCCCGCCCCCGGCCGGGACGACAAGGTGGTCGCCGCCTGGAACGGTCTGGCCGTCGCGGCCCTCGCCGAGACCGGCGCGTACTTCGACCGCCCCGACCTGATCGAGGCGGCGCTCGGCGCCGCCGACCTCCTCGTCCGGCTCCACCTGGACGAGCACGCCCGGCTCGCCCGTACCAGCAAGGACGGCCGCGTCGGCGCCAACGCGGGTGTGCTGGAGGACTACGCGGACGTCTCGGAGGGCTTCCTCGCGCTCGCCTCGGTGACCGGCGAGGGCGTCTGGCTGGAATTCGCGGGTTTCCTGCTTGACCACGTCCTCGTGCAGTTCACCGACGAAGAGTCAGGAACGCTGTACGACACGGCCGCAGACGCCGAGAAGCTCATCCGCCGCCCGCAGGATCCGACCGACAACGCCACGCCCTCCGGCTGGAGCGCGGCCGCCGGTGCTTTGCTGAGCTACGCCGCCCAGACCGGTGCCAGGCCCCACAGGGCCGCCGCGGAGCGGGCATTGGGCGTCGTCAAGGCGCTCGGCCCGCGCGCCCCGCGCTTCATCGGCTGGGGTCTCGCCACCGCCGAGGCGTTGCTGGACGGGCCCCGTGAGGTGGCCGTGGTCGGACCGGCCGACGATCCGGCGACCAAGGAGCTCCACCGGGCCGCCCTCCTCGCCACCGCGCCCGGCGCGGTCGTCGCCGTGGGCGCTCCGGACAGTGACGAACTCCCTTTGCTCGCGGAACGATCGCTTGTGCACGGTGAACCGACGGCGTATGTCTGCCGTAATTTCACATGTGACGCTCCGACGACCGATGTCGACCGTCTCCGGGAGGCCCTGGAGCGCTGAGCGGCGGTAACGCCTGCTCACTGGGGCTAATGTGCGCATGTGTTCGGGTACGCCCCACAAGTCGACCGACCATTCCGAAACACGTTATTTATCAGAACAGTTCCCGGACTTCACAGAACCCCCTTAGTCTCTCCACCGGGACGCGACAGGAGTGACTCGCTGTCGCGACAGGGGGTTTTGGGGATCTGGGGGGATCTGTTGCTTACGTCTGTGCTCATTTCTGCCGTTTCGCTTGCCCTTTTCGGGATGGCTGCCTTCACTTTGTGGTGGCAGATGCACGCGTGGCGTACGCCCGAAGTGCTCGCCTCCACCCGGTTCAGCAGCCCCGACGGGGGTGAACACCTGTCGTTCTCGCTGCTGTTGCCGGCGAGACACGAGCAGGCGGTGCTCAACCACACCATCCAGCGACTGCTGGAATCCAGCCACACCGACTTCGAGATCATCGTGATCGTCGGCCACGACGACCCGGAGACCACCGAGGTGGCCTGCGAGGCCGCGGAGCGCGACCCGCGCGTACGCGTCGTCGTCGACACCCATGAGAAGAAGAACAAACCGAAGGCCATGAACACGGCGTTGCCGCACTGCCGCGGTGACGTCGTCGGAGTCTTCGACGCCGAGGACCAGGTCCACCCGGAGCTGCTCGCGCACGTCGACCACGCCTTCCGGTCGACCGACGCCGACGTCGTCCAGGGCGGCGTCCAGCTCATCAACTTCAACTCCAGCTGGTACAGCCTGCGCAACTGCCTGGAGTACTTCTTCTGGTTCCGCTCGCGGCTCCACCTGCACGCGCAGAAAGGTTTCATTCCTCTCGGCGGCAACACCGTCTTCGTCCGCACGGACGTCCTGCGGGCCGCCGACGGCTGGGACCCCGACTGCCTCGCCGAGGACTGCGACCTGGGTGTCCGGCTCTCCAGCATCGGCAAGAAGGTCGTCGTCGCGTACGACTCCGACATGGTGACCAAGGAGGAGACCCCCGGCAGCCTGATGTCGCTGCTCAGGCAGCGCACCCGCTGGAACCAGGGCTTCCTGCAGGTCTACCGGAAGAAGGACTGGAAGCAGCTGCCCGGCTTCGGCCAGCGGCTGCTCGCCCGCTACACGCTGATGACGCCGTATCTCCAGGCGATCTCCGGCGTGATCATCCCGCTCAACGTGGCCGTCGCGCTCTTCCTCGACGTCCCGGTCGGCATCGCCTTCATCACCTTCCTGCCGGCCGTCACTGCTCTGGTCACCTTCGTCTTCGAGCTTGTCGGACTGCACGACTTCGGCAAGCAGTACGGGCTTCGCGTCCGATTCGTCCACTACCTCAAGCTCATCGTCGGCGGCCCCTTCTACCAGGTGCTCCTCGCCGGAGCGGCCGTCCGTGCCGTGTGGCGTGAGCAACGGGGCCGGAACGACTGGGAGCTGACCAGCCATGTCGGCGCACATCTCACCGATATCGAGGCCGTTGACGCCCTCGAAGCCACCGAAGCCGCGGCCGTAGCGACCCGCGGGTCCCGAGAGGACGTTCCTGCGTGACCTCCACCCTTCCCGCGGTGACCACCCCAAAGGTCCCCGCGCAGCGGACACCTGTCCCCAAGACCGGTTCGACCCCTCGAACGACCCCGCTCCCGTCCCGGCTGCGCACCTCGCGTGCCGACCTGATCCTGTGCGGCGTACTCCTTGTGGTTGTCATGACCGTGCAAGGGTGGAACATCGCCGACTATCCGGCGCTCAGCGACGACGAGGGCACCTACCTCGCCCAGGCCTGGTCCGTGCAGCAGGGCGAGGGGCTCGCCCACTACACGTACTGGTACGACCACCCGCCGCTCGGCTGGATACAGATAGCCCTGCTGACCTGGATACCGTCGCTGGTCAGCCCCGAGTCGATGACGGTCGGCTCGATGCGGATCGTGATGCTCCTGGTCAGCGCCGTCAGCGCGGTCCTCGTCTACGTAGTGGCCCGCCGCCTCTGGCTGCCCCGCTGGGCGGCCGGGCTCGCGATGCTGCTCTTCGGGCTCTCGCCGCTGTCGGTCGTTCTCCAGCGGGAGATCTTCCTCGACAACATCGCGGTGATGTGGACGCTGGTGGCGTTCTGCCTCGCCGCCTCCCCGAGCCGCCATCTCTGGCACCACTTCGGGGCGGGCCTCGCGGCCGCCGCGGCCGTCCTCACCAAAGAGACGATGATCTTCGTGCTGCCCGCGGTGATGATCACCATGTGGCGCCACAGCCACCGGGACACCCGCAAGTTCGCCCTCACCGGAGCCGTCACGGCCTGCGTGCTGATCGGCATGTCGTACCCGCTCTTCGCCCTCCTCAAGGGCGAGCTCTTCCCCGGCGACGGACACGTCTCGCTGTGGGACGGCCTCGAATACCAGCTGACCAGGCCCGGTTCGGGATTCATCCTCGACCAGGGCTCCGGCTCGTACGGGGTCCTGCAGTCCTGGCTCTACTACGACCGTGTGCTGCCCCTCGGCGGCCTCGTGGGCGCGCTGCTCCTCCTGGTCACCTGGCGCTGGTCGGTGACCGCACGGGCCCTGGCCGGACCCGCGTTCACCGTCGCCATCCTCGCGCTGGTGGCCCTGCGCCCGACCGGCTACCTGCCCGCGATGTACGTCATCCAGGCCCTGCCGTTCCTCGCGCTCGTCCTCGCCGGAGGCGCCGCGAGCGTCGCGCACGGGGTGCTGCGCAGGTGGCGGAGCACCGACGAGAGGGAGTTCGTCACCCGCGCCCGGTACGCGGTCGCGGCGCTGCTCGTCGCGGCCTCGGCGGCGTACGTCGTACCCCGCTGGTACGACGGCGACCGCACCGCCGTCACCGCCGACGCCAACGCCCCCTACCGGGCGGCCTCCAAGTGGCTGGCCACCGAGGTCGACCACCCCGAGGACACCCGCGTCCTCGTCGACGACGCGCTCTGGCTTGACCTCGTGCACGCCGGCTACGAGCCCGGACTCGGCGTCATCTGGTTCTACAAGGCCGACCTCGACCCCGCGGTGACCAAGACGATGCCGCGCGGCTGGCGCGACATCGACTACGTCGTCGCCTCCCCGACCGTGCGGCGAGACGCGGCCGACCTGCCCAACGTCAAGCAGGCGATGAGGCATTCGACACCCGTCGCCACCTTCGGCAAGGGCCCGGACCGGATCGAGATCCGGCAGATCAAGGGCGGCGGCACGAGCACGACGGGCTCGGCCGACACCGCAGGCACGGCGACCGCCGGAGGCGACCGATGACGTACGAGTCAACCGTCCCGGGGGAGTTGCACGACCCCGCCCTGAAAGCGGCCTCCTCCGTTCCCGAACCCGGCGCCGTCACCATCGTCGTGCCGACCTTCAACGAGTCCGCGAACATCCGGGAGTTGCTGCACCGGATCACCGAGTCGGTGCCCTCGCGGCTGCCCTGCGAGGTCGTTTTCGTGGACGACTCCACCGACGACACACCCGAGGTGATCAGGGACGCCGCGCGGGACTGCCCGTACCCGGTGACCGTGCTGCACCGCGACACACCGGTCGGCGGGCTCGGCGGCGCGGTCGTCGAGGGCGTCCGGGCCGCGAGCTCCGACTGGATCGTCGTCATGGACGGCGACCTCCAGCATCCGCCGTCCCTGGTACCGGAGTTGGTGGCCGCGGGCGAACGCGAGCACGCCGGACTCGTCGTCGCCTCCCGCTACATCAAGGGCGGCAGCCGGGCCGGTCTCGCGGGCGGCTACCGCATCGCCGTCTCCCGCGGCGCGACCTGGCTGACGAAGACGCTGTTCCCGCGGCGGCTGCGCGGCATCAGCGACCCGATGAGCGGCTTCTTCGCGATCCGCCGCAGCGCCGTCACCGCCGACGTCCTCAAGCCGCTCGGCTACAAGATCCTCCTCGAAATGGCCGTACGCGCCCGCCCGCGCCAGGTCACCGAGGTGCCGTTCGTCTTCCAGGACCGGTTCGCGGGCGAGTCCAAGTCGACCGCGCAGGAGGGCATCCGCTTCCTGCGGCACCTCGCCGGGCTGCGCACCGCCTCGCCGGTCGCCCGCATGGTGGTGTTCGGGCTGATCGGCGCGACCGGCTTCCTGCCGAACCTCGCCGGGCTCTGGGCCCTCACCTCCGTCGGGATGCACTACCTGCCCGCCGAGATCGTCGCCAACCAGTTCGGCGTCGCCTGGAACTTCCTGCTCATCGAGCACCTCTGCTTCCGGGACCGCCGGCAGCACCGGCGATGGTGGGACCGCTCGGGCCGGTTCGCGCTGCTGGCCAACGCCGATCTGGTGCTGCGCATCCCGCTCATCGCGCTGTTCGTGGGCCAGTTCGGGATGTCCGTGCTCGGCGCCACCGCGCTCGCCCTGGTGACCACCTTCGTCCTGCGGTTCGCGGGCACGGAGGCCCTGGTCTATCTGCCGCGGAAGGGAGGGCGCGCAGGAAACACGACGGCCGTCGAGACCGGCCGTCACGCAGGGAGCCGCGACCGCGCAACAAGGGGGAGAACCAGCTGATGTTCAGTAGACCCGCTCCGAAGTTCAGAGGACCCGTCCGGCCCAGACGCCGTACCGCCCTGCTGGCCGTGGGCGCCCTCACCTCGGGGCTGCTCCTCATCGCCCCGCAGCCCGCCTCCGCCGCCAACCTCGTGAAGAACCCCGGCTTCGAGACCGCCGGCACGGACGACATGCCGTACTGCTGGGAGAAGTCCGGCTGGGGCGACAACGACTTCACCTTCTCCACCGTGGCCGACGCCCACTCCGGCTCCAAGGCCATGAAGGTCGAGCTGACCCGCCGCACCGAGGGCGACCGCAAGGCGCTGATCACCGAGTCCGCGGAGTGCGCGCCGGTCGTCGGCGTCGGCAAGCAGTACGACCTCGGGCTCTGGTACAAGTCGACGACCCCGGACACCTCGCTCACCCTCTTCCGGCACGACACGACCGCCGGCTGGCAGTACTGGACCGACCTCAAGACCCTGCCGATCAGCGGCAGCTGGGCCGAGGCCACGGTCCGTACGCCCGAGGTCCCCGCGGGCACCGACCGCATCACCTGGGGCGTCTCCGTCTACGGCACCGGCTCGGTGACCACCGACGACTACACGATGGACCAGGTCGCCGACCCGATCCCCGACCCCGTGTGCACCGGTACGGCCGAGGAGTGCGCCAACGGCAAGTGGGACGTGCTGCCCACGCAGAACCCGGTCCGCTCCATGCACTCCGTCGTCCTCAACAACGGCAAGGTGCTGATGATCGCCGGCTCCGGGAACAGCGAGGCGATGTTCAAGGCGGGAACGTTCACCAGCGTCGTCTACGACCCGGTGAACGGCACGTACAAGCAGATCCCCACGCCGAAGGACATGTTCTGCTCGGGACACGTGCAGCTGGACGACGGTCGACTGCTGGTGATGGGCGGCAACAAGGGCTATCCCTCGGCCGACGGCACGATCGGCTACCAGGGCTACAAGGACTCGTACATCTTCGACCCCGTCACCGAGACGTACAGCAAGACGAACGACATGAACGACGGTCACTGGTATCCGTCGGCGACGATCCTCGGCAACGGTGACGTGATCTCCTTCGGCGGGCTGAAGGAGGATTCGACGGGTTCGGTGACCGCCGAGCGGTGGTCGGCCGCCGAGAACAAGTGGCTGCCGACGTGGCAGGTCAACCAGACCTGGTCGTACTGGGGTCTGTACCCGTCGATGGTCCTGATGCAGGACGGCCGCCTCTTCTACACGGGCAGCCACACCTTCGGCAACAACATCCCCGGCACGGGTTCGGCGATCTACGACTACGACGCCAACACCACCACCGAGGTGCCCGGCCTGCAGAGCAAGGACGAGCGGGACCAGTCGGCGAGTGTGCTGCTGCCCCCGGCGCAGGACCAGAAGGTCCTCACCATCGGCGGCGGCAACATCGACTCGAACCCCGACGCGAACCGGCTCACCGACATCATCGACCTCAAGTCCGCCAACCCCGCGTACGTCGCCGGACCGCCGCTCCCGCAGGGCACCGTCGACCTGGGCAACGGCAAGATCCCGCAGACCGGCAACCAGGGCAAGATGTACGTCTCCGCCGTGCTGCTGCCCGACGGGAAGGTCCTGGAGACCGGCGGCGCCCTGCACAACCGCGCCAACCCGGTCTACGAGTCGTCGATCTTCGACCCGGCGACGGAGACCTTCGACCCGGTGGCCGCCGATCCCGAGGCCCGCGGCTACCACTCCTCCGCGTTCCTGCTCCCCGACGGCCGGGTGATGGCGACCGGCGACAACCCGGGCAACGGCTCCTGGAACCACAACGTGTCGATCTACACCCCGCCGTACCTCCTCAAGGGCGCCCGCCCGACGATCACTTCGGTGATCGACAACGAGTGGACGTACGGTGACACGCAGCGCATCACGGTCGACCGGCCCATCGCCAAGGCGGAGCTGATCCGCCCGGCCGCGGTGACGCACTCGTCCGACCCGAACCAGCGCTTCGTGGACCTGCCGCTCTCCGTCGACGGCAACAACATCGACCTGAACGTGACGAGCAACCCCAACCTGGCCCCGCCCGGCTGGTACATGCTCTTCGCGGTCGACGCGAACGGTGTGCCGTCGGTGGCGAAGTGGGTCCGCCTCCAGGGCCCGTCCGCCATGGCGGCGGCGGCCTCCGACACGCCCTCGGCGCACGAGCACTCCTTCGCGGACTCCCTCGAAGGCAAGGTCAAGAAGCCCGGCAAGAAGCGCGCCTCGGTCAAGGTCAGCAAGACCGTGGCAGGCTGCGACCGCCACTACGGCTCCGCCAACGTCTGTGTCCCGACGGTCTTCCCCGACGAGGTCAGGAAGACGACGGTGGCCCGCTGCGCCTGGCTGAAGGAGAACGACTACGGCCGCCTCAAGATCAACGGCAAGGACGACCCGCTGCGTCTGGACCGCGACAAGGACGGGGTGGCGTGCGGGAAGGGTGATGTGACGAGGCGCTGAGCTCGCCTTCGTAAGCCGGTGAGTTCGTGAGACGGAGTTGCCCCCGCCCCTTCCCAGGGGCGGGGGCAACTCCGTCTTCTGCTACTCGGTCCGGGGCGTGAGCCCGTGCTCCAGGACGTCCAGGGCGCGGTCGACGAGACCGGCGAAGTCGTCTTCGTGGTCGTGCTGGGCCCAGTAGAGGGACACCTCCATCAGGCCGCCGATGAGGGACATCGCGAAGACGCGTACCTCGAAGCTGTCGGGGCCCCGGCCGGTGCGCTCGCCGATGACCTGGCAGAGCAGATGGCTCGTGACCGACATGCTCTCCATCATCCGCGAGCGCACGGCGGGCACCTCGGCCATCAGCCTGGTCCGCAGCCGGGTGACCTCGGCGTCCTCGGCCATCCCGATGGTCACGGCCTTCCTCAGCACGTGCCGGAGGGAGTCCATCGGCGGCTCGTCCGCCGGCCGTGCCCGCAGCTCCGACTCCAGCAGCGGGTCGTACTCGTCCGTGAGGACGATGTCCTCCTTGGTCGGGAAGTAGCGGAAGACCGTGGACGGCGACACCTCGGCGAGCTCGGCGATCTGCTCGATCGTCGTGGCGTCGTACCCCTGCTCCTCGATCAGCCGGTAGGTCGCGTCACGGATCGCCGTCCGTGTCTTGATCTTCTTCCGCTCACGAAGTCCCAGCGGGGGGCGGTCGGCGGGGATGGAGCTGCGTGCGGCCGTCATGGGGGTCATTGTCGGCCATCGGCCGGGGCAGGGGCCATGTCCGGGGCCGGCGTCCCCGCGACGTCCCGCGACCCGGTGTTCGACTCGGTGTTCGGCAGGAACGCCCCCGCGAGCAGCGCCGCCACCAGCGAGGCGATCCCGCACACCAGCAGGACGAGGCCCATGCCATGGACGTACGCCGAGTTCGCGGAGGTCACCAGGTCGGGGGCGCCCGCGCGGTCGGCGACGATATGGGCCGCGACCACGGACTCCCGGGCCGTGTCCGCCGCCCCCTCGGGCAGCCCGGTCACATCGAGCCGGTCCCGGAACGCGCTCGCCAGCAGACTGCCGAGCAGCGCGATACCGATCGCCCCGCCGACCTGGCGCAGCGTCATGAGGAGCCCGGAGCCGCTGCCCGCCCGGTCGGCGGGGAGGGTGGCGAGCGCCCCGTCCATCGCCGGGACGACGGCGAAGCCGAAGCCGAGGCCCGCGATCGACAGCCACAGCGCGGTGAAGCCGTACCCGGACTCGACCGTCGTACGACTGCCGAGGAGCGCGGCGAAGGCCAGCACCACCAGACCGGCGCTCACCACACCACGTGACCCGAACCGCTCGACGACCGGCTGGGCCGCCCTCGCCGCGACCATCAGCCCGCCCATCATCGGCAGCATGCGCACGCCCGTACCGAAGGCGTCGTTGCCGAGGACGGCCTGCAGATACTGCGGGAGCACGAACATCAGGCCGGACAGGACGAACATCACGAGCGTCGCCGCGACCGCGTTGAGCAGGAAGCCGCGGTGCGCGAGCAGCGACATGTCGAGCATGGGGCGTACGGACCGGCGCTCGCGCACCACGAGCGCGGCCAGCAGGACGACGGACCCGGCGATCAGGGCGAGCATGAGCAGGTCGCCCCAGCCGCGGTTGGGCGCCTCGATGATCGCGTAGATCAGCGCGCCGAGCCCGGCCGCAGTGAGCGCGGTGGAGACGGCGTCGACCTTGGGGGAGGACGGGTCGCGGGTCTCCGGCAGCAGGAAGAGACAGGCGGCGATGCCGATCGCGGCCATCGGGACGTTGATCAGGAAGACCGAGCCCCACCAGAAGTGGTCGAGCAGCCAGCCGCCGATGATCGGGCCGAGCGGCATTCCGAGCGCGGACGCGGCCGAGATGATGCCGACCGCCTTGGTGCGCTCGGTGGGCGGGAAGAGCGAGGGCAGGACGGACAGGGCGAGCGGCATCACCAGCGCGCCGCCCACGCCCATCACCGCACGGGCGGCGACGACCCAGGTCACATCGCCCGCCAGGGCGCCGACCAGGGAACCGGCGAGGAAGACGCCGAGCCCGACCATCAGCATCCGGCGCCGTCCGAACCGGTCGCCGAGCAGCCCGGCCGGGAGCATCAGCGCCGCGAAGACGACGACGTACGCGTCCGCCATCCACTGCTGCTCACCGGTGCTCGCGCCGAGCTCCCCGGCCATCGTCGGCAGCGCCACGTTGAGGATCGTCATGTCGAAGCCGAGTACGAGCATGCTCGCGACCAGGGCGCCGAGGGCCCACCAGCGACGGGGGTCGAGGTGCGTCTCGGGATGTGGAGTGACAGTAGCCATGAAATGAGAGTAACTCTCAAAAGATGGTTGCTGTCAATATGTGGGCACGCGAAAGGGCCCCACCGCGCGATGCGGTGAGGCCCTTTCGTCGAGTGCCGGCCGGGCTATCCGTGCTGGTAGGCCACCATCGAGATGCCGACGTAGTGCGTGGCGAACGCCGCGAGCGTGAGGGAGTGGAAGACCTCGTGGAAGCCGAACCAGCGCGGTGACGGGTTGGGGCGCTTGAGCGCGTAGATCACGCCGCCCGCGCTGTAGAGGAGCCCGCCCACGATCACGAGGACCAGTACGGCGATGCCGCCCGCCCGCATGAAGTCGGGCAGGAAGAAGACGGCCGCCCAGCCCATCGCGATGTAGCACGGGGTGTAGAGCCAGCGCGGTGCCCCGATCCAGAACACCCGGAAGGCGATGCCCGCGATCGCGGCGCCCCAGATGCCCCACAGCAGCCACTGCCCCTTGGCCTCGGGCAGCAGCAGCATCGTCAGCGGTGTGTACGAGCCTGCGATGATCAGGAAGATGTTCGAGTGGTCGAGTCTGCGCAGCACGCCGTCCATGCGTGGCGTCCAGGTGCCCCGGTGGTAGATCGCGCTGACGCCGAACAGCAGGCAGGCCGTGAGCGCGAAGATTCCGCAGGCGATACGGGCGCGGGTCGAGTCGGCGAGAGCGGTCAGGACGAGGCCGGAGACCAGTACGGCCGGGAACATCCCGGCGTGCAGCCAGCCTCGGAGCTTCGGCTTGACCGGATGCGGCAGGGAGAGCGCTTCGGTGACGCGGTCTACGACCGGCGTGTCCGAGGGCGCGTCGGGGACGGACGCAGTCATGCACGGCATCGTACCTACGGAACCGTAAGTTACGCATCAGTCCGACCGTATGAAGGGCGACAAGTGGCCATGGTCTCACCGGCGTAGGAGGCGGAGTTCCACCGGCGTGCGAGGTGAGCGGCTCGTGGGCGACCGGTGGGCTGGGAATGGCCTGGGTAAATGACCGGCAATAAGTGGCGATGCTCACGCTGCTCACGTGTGAGGCCCTCTGGACATATGCGCGGACCCGTCGGATGATCAAATGAGTGCGGTCGGCACCGGATGAGCGCCTAAGCGTCACCACGTGAAGCATCCGGGTCGCAGCCCCCACGGGGCATCAACCAACAAAACCCCTCATCTAGGAGCAATCGTGGCGCGCGACATCGCGGCTCCCTCAACCGTTCCCACCAATCACCAGGAACTGATCTCGTGGGTCAACGAGATCACCGAACTGACGCAGCCGGACAGCGTGGTCTGGTGTGACGGCTCAGAGGCCGAATACGAGCGACTGAGCGAGGAGCTCGTCCGCAAGGGCACCTTCAAGAAGCTCGACCCGATCAAGCGCCCCAACTCCTACTACGCCGCCTCGGACCCGACCGATGTCGCTCGGGTCGAGGACCGGACGTTCATCTGCTCCGAGAAGGAGCAGGACGCGGGCCCGACGAACCACTGGAAGGCCCCCGGCGAGATGCGGGAGATCTTCCAGGGCACGGACGGGCAGGGCGGTGTCTTCCGCGGCTCGATGAAGGGCCGGACGATGTACGTCGTCCCGTTCTGCATGGGCCCGCTCGGCTCCGACCTCTCCGCGATCGGCGTCGAGATCACCGACTCGGCGTACGTCGCCGTGTCCATGCGCACCATGACCCGCATGGGTCAGCCGGTGCTGGACGAGCTCGGCTCCGACGGTTTCTTCGTGCGTGCTGTGCACACGCTCGGGGCGCCGCTGGAGGCGGGCGAGGCGGACGTGCCGTGGCCGTGCAACTCCACGAAGTACATCTCCCACTTCCCGGAGACCCGCGAGATCTGGTCGTACGGCTCCGGCTACGGCGGCAACGCGCTGCTCGGCAAGAAGTGCTACGCCCTGCGCATCGCGTCCGTGATGGCGCGTGACGAGGGCTGGCTCGCCGAGCACATGCTGATCCTCAAACTGACGCCCCCGCAGGGCGAGTCGAAGTACGTGGCGGCGGCCTTCCCGTCGGCCTGCGGCAAGACCAACCTCGCGATGCTGGAGCCGACGGTCGGTGGCTGGACCGTCGAGACGATCGGCGACGACATCGCGTGGATGCGGTTCGGCGAGGACGGCCGGCTGTACGCCATCAACCCCGAGGCCGGTTTCTTCGGCGTCGCGCCCGGCACCGGTGAGCACACCAACGCCAACGCGATGAAGACGCTGTGGGGCAACTCCGTCTTCACGAACGTCGCACTGACCGACGACAACGACATCTGGTGGGAGGGCATGACGGAGGAGACTCCGGCCCACCTGACGGACTGGAAGGGCAACGACTGGACCCCGGAGTCGGGGACCCCGGCGGCCCACCCCAACGCCCGCTTCACCGTGCCGGCCGCGCAGTGCCCGATCATCGCGCCGGAGTGGGAGGACCCGAAGGGCGTGCCGATCTCGGCGATCCTCTTCGGCGGCCGCCGTGCCACGGCGGTCCCGCTGGTGACGGAGTCCTTCGACTGGAACCACGGCGTGTTCCTCGGCGCGAACGTGGCGTCGGAGAAGACGGCGGCGGCCGAGGGCAAGGTGGGCGAGCTGCGCCGCGATCCGTTCGCGATGCTCCCGTTCTGCGGCTACAACATGGGCGACTACATGGGCCACTGGGTGGACGTGGCCAAGGACAGGGACCAGTCCAAACTCCCGAAGATCTACTACGTCAACTGGTTCCGCAAGAACGACGAGGGCAAGTTCGTCTGGCCCGGCTTCGGTGAGAACAGCCGTGTCCTGAAGTGGATCGTGGACCGCCTCGACGGCAAGGCGGAGGGCGTCGAGACGCCCATCGGCATCCTGCCGACGAAGGAGGCCCTGGACACGAACGGCCTGGAACTGTCGGACTCCGACCTCGACTTCCTCCTCACGGTCGACAAGGAGGTCTGGCGTGAGGAGGCGGCGCTGGTTCCCGAGCACCTCAACACGTTCGGCGATCACACGCCGACGGAGCTGTGGGACGAGTACCGGGCCCTGGTGAAGCGCCTGGGCTGACGCCGCTCGGGCTGACGCCCACCGCCTGAACTCCGCGGCCGGCCCCGAGTTGCCCTGACCTGCGACGTCGTCGGGGCCGGCCGCGGTGGCATTTTCCTCGCCCCCGCCGTACCCATTCCCGTCCTTCTGGGGCTCCGCCCCAGACCCCGTGGGGGTGTGTTGTCGGGTGCGGGTGCGTTGTGGCTGGTCGCGCAGTTCCCCGCGCCCCTTTCAGGGGCGCGGGGAACTGCACAGTCTTTTG
>NZ_JAPWHT010000228.1:0-16364 GCF_027270795.1 Streptomyces sp. ActVer | reverse complement strand
GTGAACGCAGCGAAGAACCTTCTGGCCGCCGGACGGGCGGTTGCAGCCTGTGGAGCTGGTGTAAGACCTCAACGGAGCACTCCGGGCGGGCAGTCGGCGATGAAACAGGAAGCCTCACGGCGCGAGCCGTAAGAATCCCCCCTTCACGGGGGAGAGCGTCAATTCGGTTCTCACCTTCACTGCGATCCACATTACTTCGAATTCGAAGCAACTGTTGATAACAGTACCTCTGCTTCGAATTCGAAGCAAGCGCTGTCGGCTACTGCCGGTACGAGCGCATCGCCGCGGCGAGTTCGGCGGCGGCCTGGTCGATGCAGGCGCGCAGCCGCGGGGCGTCGCTGTGAGCCGTGGCCCGCCAGTCGGCGGGGCACGCGACGACGACCGTGGGCACGGGGTCGGCGTGCACGTCGGTCAGGCGCCTGCGCATCACCTGCGCGAGGTCGGGTGGCTGCCGGCGGGAGCCGCTGTCGAGCGCGAGCAGCACCGGCATACCGGAGAGCACCCCGTCCCCGAGGACGCCGAAGAACGAGTCGAACACCTCACTCGGGGATGCGGTGAGCACCGGGGTCGCCACCACGAGCCCGTCGGCCGCCACGACCGCCGCGATCGCCTCCCGCAGGTCGAGACTGGCGCGGCCCCGGGCGGAGTGCCGGGCGAGGTCGGCCGTCAGCCGGTGCAGCTCCAGCACCTCCACCTCGGCGCGCGCACCGCCGGCCGCCAGTGACCGGCACACAGCCTCCGCCACCCAGTCCGCGAGCAGGCGAGTCGGACGCGGATGGCCGAGGCCGGCGCTCACGACGGCCAAGGACACCGGACTCCACGCGGCTGTGCTCATCCCGGCATCGCGTTCATGGCTTCTTCCCGGCGGCCTGGCTGTGGCGCCGTCACCGGGGAGGGCCGAGGATGACGTTGCCGGAGAGTTCCGCGGCTTCGGCGAGCAGCTGCGCGGGGATCTCGAAGCCCTCCGGTCGTGGCTCACGAAGGTCACGGCCCGCGTGCCGGAACATCTTCTCCAGCCCTCCGGGAGTCGAGATGAGCAGTAGGTCTGCCTTCTCGGAGGTGATGCGGTAGCCGTGCGGAATGCGCCGGGGCAGGAAGACGATGCCGCCCTCCCGCAACTCGTGCTGCTCGTCGCCGGCCCAAACCAGCGCCGAACCGGACAGGAGCAGGAAGACCTCGTCCTCGTTGTTGTGCACGTGGAACGGCGGCGCCTCGCCCTTGCTGACGTCGAAGCGGCCGACGGTCAACTGCCCACCGGTCGCCTCGGCGTCGAGCAGGACGCTGAAGACACTCCCGCCGATCCACTCGAGTTGCTGCTGGTCCTCACGCTGTGCGAGATAGGGGATGCTCATGGCCGGTCCTCGGGATCCGTGGGCGGCGGCGCCGTCCTCCTTTCCGCAACCCTGCGCCGCGCCACTGTCCGATCTCCATGTTCTGCGGTGCTCAGTCGGGCCCAACACTGCCCACACCGTGCGCTCACGAGGTCACGACATCGGACCCATGGGACCCGCGTCCGCCCCAACCACCCGTAAGGGACGGCACCGGAATTCGCGGTGGCGGTCGGTTCCGGCTCCGCCTGTGGTGGCTGGACCGGCGGCACGCCACACTCTTCGAATTCGAAGCAGTAGACTCCGGTCATGTCTGATTCACCGCCGTCGCTCGATCCCGTGCAGCTCGGCGCCTACTTTGACCTCGTCGAGGTGGCCAGCCTGCTCCGGCATGCGGTCGAGCAGCAGCTGCGCGAGACCGGTGATCTCAGCTATGTGCAGTTCCAACTGCTGGCCCGCCTCGGAGACTCGCCGACGGGCAGCCACCGCATGACCGACCTGGCCGACGGCGTCGTCTACAGCCGCAGTGGCCTGACCTACCAGGTAGGCCTGCTCGAAAAGGAGGGCCTGGTCGTCCGCGCCCCCTCACCGGACGACGAGCGGAGCATCACCGTCACCATCACCGATGCCGGGCGCGAGCTGCTTGCGAAGGTGCTGCCGGGTCACGTCGAGGTGGTCAGCGGCCTCCTGTTCGAGCCGCTTTCGCGCGACGACGCCAAGGCTCTCGCCGGCCTGCTGGCGCCGGTGCGCGACCACATGCGCTCGACGCCGCCTCGCTCGGCCGCGCCCCGCCACCGCAAAGGTGGAGCATAAGGACTCGACAGGCGTCGGAGCCCCGGAGACCGCAGCGCATCAGGACGCGCGTGATCAGCCGGGCGCCAGGATCGATCCCCCGGTCGAGGTTCGCGGACTCCTCGACCCGGCTCATGATGTGCTCGGCGAGATGGCGGGCCGACCGCGGGCCGTCGCCGGTGAAGAACGCGGCGCTGAAGACACGACGGAAAACAGAGAGGCACCTGGATTGGGAGCGGCGGGCCTGGCGGGTCGGCTGGCGCAGGCTCGAGCCGGTGCGCTGGTGGGCAGGGAGCCGGAGCGGACGGTGCTCGACCGGATGCTGTCGGGCGCGGCGGACGCTCCGCTCGTGGCGTACATGCACGGTCCCGGCGGCATCGGCAAGTCCTCGTTGGTGCGCTACGCCGCTCGGCAGGCCGAGCTCACCGGCCGCCGCGTGGTGCACGTGGACGGCCGGTTCCTCGACGCTGATCCGCGCCGGCTCGAGGAACTCGCGGCCCCGGCCTGTGCCGAACCCGGTGCGGTGCTGCTCATCGACACTTTCGAGCAGAGCCAGCCACTCGAGGCGTGGCTGCGCGAGACCCTCCTGCTGCGGCTCGCCGACCATGCGATCGTGGTTGTAGCCAGCAGGGTCGCCCCCGACGCCGAATGGTCGCTGGACCCTGGGTGGGCGCAGCTGTTCACCGCACTGGCCGTGCGGCCGCTCGACGCCGCCCAGTCCCACGCCCTGCTCGCTGCCCGGGGTGTCCCCGCCGAGCAGCGCGGTGCCTTCGTCGCCTTCGCGGGAGGCAGCCCGCTCGCCCTCTCGCTGGCCGCCTCCGTCTCCCCGGCCGAGCCCGGCGCACCGTGGAAGCCGACCGGCGACGTCCTGACGACCCTGGTCGAGCGGCTGGTGGGCGACCTGCCCAGCGCCGTCCACCGGCGCGCCCTCGAGGTGGTGGCGCAGGCCTACGTCACCCGCGAGCCCCTGCTCCGCGCAGTGCTGGGTGACGAGGACACCGATACGGTGTTCTCCTGGCTGCGCCAACTGCCCTACATCGAGGCCACTCCCGAAGGGCTGCACCCGCACGACGCGGTGCGGGCGACTCTTGAGGCCGACCTGCGCTGGCGGGACCCCGAGCGTTACGACGACGTCCGCGCCCGCATATCGCTCGCGGGCCTCCAGACCGTGCGCGGCGTCACCGAGGAGGACGCGCTGCTGCGGGTCGCGGAGTGGATGTTCCTCTTCCGCAACCAGGGCGGACCGGAAGATCTATACAACTACCGGACACACCCGCATATCGAAGACACTCCGCTCCGGCCCGAAGACGTGCCGGACGTGCTGCGCATGGCCGAGGAAGCGGAGGGCCCGGCATCAGCGGCAGCGGTCGCGCACTGGGTGCGCCGCCAGCCGGAGGCCTTCCGAGTCCATCGCTATGCGGGCTCCTCCGCACCCGCGTCGTTCATGGCCATTCTGCGGCTGGACGCGCCACTGCCCGAGGACCGCGCCGAGGACCCGGTGATCGCAGCAGTCTGGGACCTTGTGGAGGCGGCCGCTCCCCTGAGGCCGGGCGAGCACCTGGGCATCCGCCGCTTCGCGGTGCAACCCGGCGGGCACCAGCGGCCCTCTCCCCTGATGGAGCTCACCAGCCGACGCACCATCGGCGAGGAGATGAGGATCCGCGGACGCGCGGTGACCTTCACCGTCTTCGAAGACGCCGACCGGTGGGGGCGCTACCTCGCCGCGGCCGGGATGCCGGAGGTCGCGGCCGTGGACGTCGACGGGAGGCAACAGCACGTCTTCGGCCGGGACTGGCGACGGCAAACGGTGGAACAGTGGGTGCAGCACCGGGCTCGCGCAGCGGTCACTCCCTTGGCAACATGGCCCGCAACCGCCTCCGAGAGCGGCCCGGGCGACCGGTTACCGCGCGCCGCCTTTGAGGAAGGAATGCTCGAGGCGCTGCGCACCTGGCACACCCCCCGCGAATTCGCCACCAGCGTCCTGCTCAACTCCCATCTCGTGCCGCCGCGCTCACCCGACCCGGTCGCGGACCTGCGCGGCGCCATCATCACCGCCCTCGACGCGCTACAGACCGACCCCACGGGCGTCAAGGCACACGAGGCTCTCACCGCCACCTACATCGCGGCCTCCCGCACCCACAAGGCCGCCGCCCGACGGCTGGGGGTGCCCTACGGCACCTACCGGCGTCACCTCGCCCTGGCCAGGGCACGCCTCATCGAACAACTGCTGCGCCAACCAGCCACGACATCCACACCGCCCCCACCACACTCTTTGACGGAGGAGTGAGGTCTCTGCGGAACCGCTGGGCAAGACGGCCTCGGCGGTCACCGGCACACGACCACGGCAACCCGGTGTCGGCATACGGCCCGAGCTCCCCAGCCATGTCGCGGGCCAAGAACACGGCTGCGCGCTCTGGAGACCGCAGCCTGGGCCCGCGCCCAGGGCGCTCCGGAACTCCTCCAACTCGCGGCCGCATTGCACGCCGGGCATTCCGTCGACCAAGACCACTACAGCGGTTCTTCCATGACATCGGCCTCGGGGAACATCGGTACAGCGGTTGGCGCCGAGAACGATCATGATCGGGTAACACACCGGCTGGAGACTCCGCTGGGGTTCACGGAAGGATCGCCAGGCGGGTAACCGTGCTGGCTGCGGTTCGCTCGCGCCGGTGGAGTTTCTGGCTGATGAGCCAGCTGATATCTGGACCTTTTGCGCCCCTCCGCTGCGTTGAGCTGCGAGTTTGCTTTGCTGACAATGGCAGGCACGAAGATTTTGAAGGATGTCCGGATGCTGTCACCGTGCGGCGGAAGGGTGCGCCGCCGATCTACGGGGGTGCGCTGGGCTGAGACCACGCTTGACGATCGACCTTGAGGAACTGGCTCATTTCGCACCGTACTTGGCGGAACACATCAACCGGTTCGGCGAGTACAGCACGCACGAGCTCGGCATCCAGCCCGAGGCGCACGACCCGAAGCTGGACGTCGACCTCACCCCGCTACGCGAGCAGGACTTGGCCGCCGTCGGCTTCGGCCAGACTGCCTGAGGCGGTCGGCAGTTCGTCGAAGGCGAAGTAGAGCAGCTGCCCAGCGGCGAAACGGCGCGATTCGAGCCGCGGTCATCGAGCGCGCTGGTCGATGAGTGCGGCCAGGCCGTCCAAGATGCGCTGCAGGCCGAACTCCCATGCCTGATCCTGCCCGTCGGATTGGGCTGCCGAGGTGAGGGCCGAAGCAAGCGCGGGGAATCGCTCGCCGTGCGCCTGCATCAGGTCACCAAGGATGGCACCTAGCTGGGCCTCGGGGTTGCCCGCGGGGCCAGCCGCGCGGGCTTGCTGAGTGATCCCTCGTACGTGGCCGACCAGTAGGACGGCCGCGTCCATCCGCTCGGCACCGCTCAGCCCCGTACCGTCCAGTGCGGAGACGGCACGCTCCAGCCAGGACAACTCCCCGGGGCCCACGACCCGCGGCCCGATGGTGGCCTCCAGCGCCCAGGAGTGTTGCAGAAAGACGGCGATCAAGTGGCGGGCCCAGTCCTCCAGCTGCTCCCGCCAGCCGCCACACGCCTTCTCTGCTGTCGGGTAGGGGCCGATCGCAGCGTCGACCATCAGCGCGACCAACTCAGCTTTGCCCGGCACGTACCTGTACAGCGCCATCTTGGTGACGCCAAGTCGCGCGGCGACCCGCTGCATGGAGACATCGGACAACCCGCCCGAGTCGGCGATCTCGATGCCGGCCCGCGCGATGCGGTCCAGGTCGAGTGTCGGCCTGGGGCCTCGCGCGGGCTTGGGGTGCGGCCCCCACAGCAGTCGCACCGTCTCGGCGTGCTCGTCGCCCACGCTCCCCTCCCTGTCCTGCCTTGTCGAACCAATCCAACTGTGTCTATGGTACACAGTAATTATTAGTGTCCGGTGGACACAGTTTTCGAAAGAGGAGCCCGTGAACAGGAATGTCCTCATCTCCGGCGCGAGTATCGCCGGTCCGGCGCTGGCCTACTGGCTGGGCCGCCACGGCTTCACCCCCACCGTCGTCGAACTGGCCCCGGCCCTGCGCGAGGGCGGTCAGGCCGTCGACTTTCGCGGTGAGACACACCTGACCGTGCTGGAACGCATGGGCCTGCTTCCTGAACTGCACCGCATCAAGACCGGCGGCAGCCCGGTGCGCTTCGTCGACGAAGGCGGCCGAACGCTGCTGCAACTGCCCGCCGAGTTCGCCGGCGGCGAGATAGAGGTCCTCCGCGGAGACCTGGCCCGGGTGCTGTACGAGCGCAGCGCCCCCTACACCGAGTACATCTTCGGCGACTCGATCATCAGCCTTGACGAGACTTTGTCCGGCGTGCGGGTCGGCTTCCAAAGCGGTGTCTCACGCGACTTCGATCTCGTGATCGGAGCGGACGGTCTGCACTCCAACGTCCGCCGCCTCGCTTTCGGGCCGGAGGAGAACTACGTCAGCCACCTCGGCTACTACGCCGCCACATGGCAGTTGCCCAACGACAACTACCCGGGGCTCGACAAGGGCTCGGTCGGCTACAACGTGCCGGGACGGTTCGCCTCCATCGGTGCCGACCACTGGAACTCGGCACGGGCAGGGGCATTCTTCGTCTTCTCCGCGCCTGAGCTGTCGTATGACCGACATGACCCGGATCAGCAGAAGAAGTTGATCGCCGACGCCTTCTCCGGTCTCGGCTGGGAGGTGCCCCGCCTGCTCGCCTCTCTTCAGCAGGTGCCAGACCTGTACTTCGATTCGATCAGCCGGGCGGACGTGGACACCTGGTCCACGGGGCGAGTGTGCCTCGTCGGCGATGCCGCATGCGGGGCCACCATCGGCGGTATGGGCACGGGAACCGCGATGGTTGCCGCTTACGTGCTGGCCGGCGAACTCGCGCGAGCCCGGGGCGAGTACGGGATGGCCTTCCCCCGGTACGAGAGCAGGCTCCGGAAGTACGCCAGGGGCTGCCAGGCGGGCGGCGGACGTACCGGGAAGTTCCTCGCCCCCGGCACCGCCACCGGCATACGCCTCCGCAACACCCTGTTGTCCCGCCCCCTGTTCCTGAATGGAATGCTCAAGCTGGGTGAGAAAGTCAGCAGCACCGTGGCTCTGCCCGACTATCCCGCCGACTCCAGCCGCGTCAGTTGGTGACCGATACGGTCTTCAGTGAGGGCGTCCACGCCAACGGGCTCACATAGATGCGTGGTTGTGCGCAGGGATTACGCGCCTCTTGGGGGATGCCGCGGCAGAGCTCTCGGAGCTGGCCGAGGGCCACGGCGAGTTCGTTGCGCAGCCGTTCGTTCTCCTCGAGTTGAACCGGCAGGAACTGCCGATCGCTCTGGAAGTCCTGGCAGAAGTAGCAGCCATCAGCCGCGGTCTTCGGGCAGGGCCGTGAGATGTCCCGCCCGCACCAGCCTCCGGCCACCACGTGAAGACGGCGATGGAGGACCAACTCGGCGCGCTCGGCCTAGTCCTCGACGCAATCCTGCTCCGGACGACGAAGTACATCGACGCCGCCGTCGAACAGCTCCGCGACGAGGACATCGCCCGCCTGTCCCCGCTCAAGCACCGCAACCTGAACCTGCTCTGTCGCTACAGCTTCACCGCCTCCACCCCAGCCGCCGGCGTCCTGCGCCCGCTGCGTGATCCGGACGGGCCGGAGCTGGACGAGGACGACGACGGCCGCAAGGACTAGCCAATGCTTGCGACCCGGGCCGCAGGTCACCGCGCGGGGAAATGCGTCGGGCCGCCAGTCTCTGCGCGCGGAGGCGGGGGTCACGCGTCCTGTTCGGCGCCGGCCATCAGGGCGAGCAGGCTGTGGGGTGCATGGTCGTCGATCATGATCGCGTAGAAGCCATCGTCGTCTGCTTCCACGGCGGCGGCGCGGGTGAGCATGGCTTGTTCGTGCGCGGCGAGGGCGGCTTCCGCATCGCCGGGGTGTGCGGCGAGGGCCTGGCCGAGTTCCGCGCCATCCTGCATGGCCAGGTTGGCGCCTTCGCCGTTCGGCGCCCGAAGGTGGGCGGCATCGCCGAGCAGGGTCACCCCCGGTATGCGGTCCCAGCGGTGCCCGGCCGGCAGGGAGAAGATGGGGCGCAGGGTCGGCGGGGTGTCGCTTTCCGTGATCAGGGCGGTGAGTTCGGGAGCCCATCGGTCGAACTCCTCCGCGACCTGCGCGGTGAGGGCTGCGGCATCGGTGGCATTGAGGCCGGTGAACCAGTCCTGGGGCTTCTTCAACTGTGCGTAGGTGTGCAGGGTCCCGGCGCCTTCCCGGTGGGCCAGCAGTCCCCTGCCCGGTGCGAGCGCGAACAGTGATCCGGCCCCGACCGCTTCCGCGGAGGCGGGATGACGGGTTCCTGCGTCGAAGAGGAACGTCTCCACGCTGCAGACGCCGAAGTACTCCGGAGTGGCCTCGGAGAGCAGCGGCCGTACCCGCGACCACGCGCCGTCGGCGCCGACGAGGAGGCCGGCGACGACCGTGGCGCCGTCGGCGAAGTCGACCTGGTGGCGGCCGTCGTCGAGTGTCCGTACCGCGGTGACCTTGTGGTCCCAGCGGACGGTGCCGTCGGGCAGGGATTCGAGCAGTAGCTGCCGCAGTTCGCCACGCGGTACCTCGGGGCGTTCGCCCGTTCCGTCGTCGGGCAGGTCGAGCAGCACGTTCCCGGCCTGGTCCATGACCCGGCACGCCTCGCGGCCCGGCAGGATCAACTTTCGAAAGTCCTCGAACAGGCCCGCGGCCTTCAGTGCCGCCTGTCCGTTGTGTGGGTGGATGTCGAGCAGTCCGCCCTGGCGGCGGGTGTCCGGCGCGGGCTCCGCCTCGTAGACCGTTGCCGGGATGCCGTGGACGTGCAGAACGCGGGCCAGCGTCAGGCCGCCCAGACCTGCTCCGATGATCGTGACCGGTGTCGTCATGGTTCCTCCTCATCCCCTTCCGGGGCACTTGGACGCTTATTGGATCGTCACTCCAATCACGCTAGCACAATGTTGGATCGCCGCTCCATTCATGCAATGATGGGACCGTGACGAAGAGAGCCGTGACTGGATCTGCGAGGGCCCCACGACGGAAGGACGCCCTGTCGAGGGGGCTGATCATTCAGACCGCGATCGAGATCCTGGACAGCGGCGGCGAGAAAGCACTGACGCTGCGCGCACTGACCGTGCGCCTGGGCACCGGCTACGGGGCGATCTATCACCACGTCGCGGACAAGAACGATCTGCTCGCGACGGCCACTGACGACGTCATCGCCGGCGTGCTGTCCGGCGTGGTCGCCGATGCGGACGCGCGCACCGCTCTGCATCGCCTTGCCCTGGGCCTGTTCGATGCGATCGACGCCCACCCCTGGGTCGGGGCAGAACTCTCCCGCCAACCCTGGCGGCCCGCGCTGCTGGACTTCTACGAGAGCATCGGCCGCCTCGTGGACGCCCTCGGCGTCCCGGAAGAAGCGCGCTTCGACGCGGCCGGCACGCTGGTGAACTATGTCCTCGGCGTCGCCGCACAGAACGCCGCGAACGCACGGCTACTCGCGGGCAGCGACACGGACCGGGAGACCTTCCTGGAGGACGCCGCCACGCAATGGGCGCAGATCGACCCCGGGCGGTACCCGTTCGTGCACGCGGCGGCGACTCGGCTGGGCGAGCACGACGACCGCGAGCAGTTCCTCGTCGGGGTCGACATCTTCCTCGCCGGTATCTCAGTCCTGCGCTAAGACCGCAGCGATCGCCGTTCCTCGCAGCGCTCGGACAAGCACAACGAGGACCAGCCCGCCGCTGCCCCGCGGATGGCGTTGCCGCCCCGGTGGGCGCTCGGTCCTGTCGGCAAACGATCGGTTATCTTGAGCCGAGCCGCTCGGCGGGGCGCTGACCTGGGCTGCTGCGATCAGGGCGCTGTCCAGGAGGCCTTCCATCGTGTTGCCTGGCTCCTCGTGGCCGCGGATGGATCGTTGTCGAACAGCGAAGGTCACCGGCCTCGGGGAACATCGGTACAGCGGTTGGCGCTGAGAACGATCATGGTCGGATTGCACACCGGCCGGAGACTCCGCTGGGGTTCGCGGAAAGATCGCCGGGCGGGTACCGGCGCTGGCTACGGTCCGCTCGTGCCCGTGGAGTTTCTGACCGATGAGCAGGCTGAGGCGTACGGGAAGTCCGCCGAGGAGCCGACCCGCCCCGAGCTGGAGCGGTTCTTCTCCCTGGACGACGTCGACCGCGATCTGATTGCGTTGCGGCGCTCCACGCATCACCAACTGGGCTTCGCGCTCCAGATGTGCACCGTGCGCCACATCGGCCGGTTCCTCCCGGACGATCCACTCGACGCCCCGTGGTCGGTGGTCGAGCACTTGGCCGCGCAGCTCGGCATCGAGGACCCGTCGGTGGTGAAGCGGTACACCGAGCAACCGAAGACGGCCTACGAGCACGCGTGGGAGATCCGGGACGCCTACGAGTACCACGAGTACGAGGACTCGGAGGGGTCTCGGCGGTTCCGTACGTTCCTGCACGGGCGGGCGCGGACGCAAGCGCGGCACCATCCACCAGGCGTACCCCGACAGCATGGAGGACCAGCTCGGCGCGCTCGGTTGAGGACGACGCCTGACCTGTGGTCTATGCATAGAGCAGGACGCGCTTACGGAGGAGTTCGAATCCCGCGCGCCCGAACATCTGGCGCTTGAGCATCTTGATCCGGTTGACGTGGCCTTTGACGACGCCGGAGTTCCAGGGCAGTGAGAGGCCGGCGATGACGGCGTCGAGGTCGCGTTCGAGGTGCTGGGCGAACCGGCGGAGACTGGGCAGGCGTAGGTCGCGGTGGCCGCTGCGATCCATTTGTGTAGCTGGTCGCCTTGCAGGTGGGCGAGGAGCGCACATACTCGGCGAGTGCTGCCAGTTCAGGGCAGTTGGCCAGGACGGCCTTGAGATGAAGTCGGCCGTACTCGTTCAGGGCGTCGGGGTGGGTGAGGATCCAGCGTGTGACGGTTCGGGCCGATGGCGGCCGGGGCCCGACCGGCTGCACATCCACGACGGCGCGTTCTCCGCGACGGACCTCACCGCACGCCACCCGCGCACCGGAGAACTGCTGTCCACCGTGAAGTTCATGGTGCAGACCCACGCCGGCCTCGCCGTACACCGCCAGTTCCTCGCCCGCTGCCAGCCGCTCGACGGCGTCCAGGGCTCCCCCGCGGTCCCGGCCCAGCTCAAGGCCCGCCGCGAGTACGAGAACCGGGTCAGCACCCTCGTACCGCTCGGGCCATGATCGTTCTCGGCGCCAACGTCTGTATCGCTGTTCCCCCGAGGCCGGACATGGACCGCGCCGGGGCCGCTTCTCGCGCTCCCCAGTCCGTCGCACCGGTGAGGCAGGTCAGATCAGGTGGCCTGGGGCCAGGTGCGCAGCAGGGCGGCGATCCTGGCGGCAGTGCAGGTGGGATCACGCAGCAGGTCGCGGAGGGCGACGGCGTTCTCGCGCGTGGGTTTGACGGGGATCCCGGAGGCCTCCAGGTACATCACGCCCGTCGCGGCGGCCACGGCCATGTTGGAGCGCTCCAGCCAGCGGCAGCGCCCGAGGATGTGCACCAGCGCGGCGGCGCGGGCGTAGGGGCCGTCGTACACAGGCGTTTCCAGCAGTTCGGCCCGGTGACAGGCGACCGCAGCCACGGGCACCCCGTAGTCGTCGGGGGCGGGGTCCGCTGCACCCGCGACTTCCGCAACCTGCAGGATCCAGGGGACATCGATGTACAGGTCCATCAGGCGGCGTGAGCCCCCGAGGAACGACGGTCGGCGTCTTCGACGTCGTCGAAGACCGCCTGGTGCTCGTCGAGGAAGCGCCGCGCCGCATCCACGCCTCGTTGCCGCAGCCCGCCGACGTCTTCCCGCACGAGAGCAGCGATGTAGTCGCCGACGCTCATGCCGCGGTCCTTGGCCCGCGCCGTAGCCAGCTCCGCGATCTCGTCGTCGACGCGCCAGCCCTTCTGTGACTTCGCCATACCCAGATGGTAACAGCTGGTACCAGAGGGCGACCGGCTCCGCACGCCGCCACTTGTCGACGTGCTTGAGAAAGCGTTCACGTGTACGTCGACGCCATCCACGGTCTCGGCCACCGATGCCTTGACTACGCTTGGCACCAAGCTCCCAATACTGGAGATAATGGGGCAAAATTTCCTAAGGAACCGAAAATGCGTCTCGGTGTCAGCCTTCCGGTCGTGAAGCGCAGGTCCCTCACCCGTGCGTCCGTGGCGATCTCGGTTGCCGCCGGTCTGGCCCTGACCGGAGCCTGCGGCGGGGGCGGGAGCGGCGAGGGCGGCGGCGACAGCCTCACCGTCGGCGTGCTGCTTCCGGGCGGCGGGGCCTCGCGCTTCGGGCAGTTCGACAGGCCGCTGATCGAGCAGAAACTGAAGCGGTTGTGCCCTGACTGCCCGGCGGCGACCGTCGCTGCCACGCCTGAGCCGGCGGTCCAGCGGCAGCAGCTCGAGGCCATGATCACCAGGGGTGTGGATGTCTTGATCATCGCCGTCGTCGACGCCAAGGGGCTGCGCTCGACGGTCGGGGCCGCGCACCGAGCGGGTATCCCGGTCGTCGCCTATGACCGGCTCGCACAAGGCCCGATCTCCGGTTACGTCACCTTCGACGGCGCGACGGTCGGCAGGCTTCAGGGCGAGGGGCTCCTGAAGGCCATGGGCACGAAGGCGGACGGCGGCCAGATCGTCATGATGAACGGCGCCACGACCGACCCCAATGCCGACTGGTACAAGCAGGGAGCACTCTCCGTCCTCAAGGACAAGGTGAAGATCGGCAAGTCCTACGACACCGTCGGATGGCGGCCCGAGAACGCCTACGTCAACATGACCGGCGCCATCGCCGCCCTGGGCGCGGGCAACATCGACGGCGTTCTGGCCGCCAATGACAGCCTCGCCGGCGCCGTGGTCTCCGCCTTCAACGCCACGGAGGTCAGACCGCTGCCCCCGATCACCGGCCAGGACGCCGACCTTCCGGCCGTGCGGCGCATCGTCAGGGGCGACCAGTACATGACCGTCTACAAGCCCTTCAAGCCGGCGGCCGACGCCGCCGTCGAGATGGCCGTCGCCCTGGGGCGTGGCGAGAAGGTCAGTTCCATCGCCACCGGGACTGTCGACAGCGTCACCACCAAGGACATCCCTGCGGTCCTGCTCCCATCGATCTCAGTGACGGTCGGCAACATCAAGGACACTCTGGTAAAGGATGGTATGTACACAATCGACCAGATCTGTACTGCGAAGCTCCGGTCCGCCTGCGACAAGGCCGGACTCACTCCATGAGCTTCCGCGAAGGCGGAAGGAGGTGGCCACGTGCCGGCACAGCCCCTGCTGGCGTTGCGCGGCGTCTCCAAGCGCTTCGCTGCCGTCCAGGCGCTGGTGGACGTCGAGCTCGAGATCAGAGCCGGGGAGGTGGTCGCCCTGGTGGGCGACAACGCCGCCGGAAAGTCCACCCTCGTCAAGGTGATCTCGGGGGTCGGTCCCGCCGACAAGGGCGTCATCGAGTGGCAGGGCAATGCCGTCCAGATCAAGCGCCCCCAGGACGCCCAGATCCTCGGGATCTCGACCGTCTACCAGGACCTCGCAATGTGCGGCAACCTCGACGTCGTCGGCAATCTCTACCTCGGCCGGGAAATCCACCGGCTCGGCATCCTCAACGAGGTGGAGATGGAGCGCCGCACCCGCGAGCTGCTGCAGACCCTGTCCATCCGCATCCCCGACGTACGTGCGCCGCTCGCCACGCTGTCCGGCGGCCAGCGGCAGGTCGTCGCAATCACCCGCTCGTTTCTCAGCGCGCCCAAACTGCTCCTGCTCGACGAACCCACCGCCTCCCTGGGCATCGAACAGACCAATCAGCTCCTCGACCTCATCGAGCAGGTGCGCGACCGGGGCTCCGGGGTGCTCCTCATCAGCCACAACATGGGTGACATCAAGGCCGTCGCGGACCGCATCGCCGTCCTGCGCCTCGGCCGCAACAACGGCCTCTTCGACGTGACCACCACCTCCCAGGAACAGATCATCTCCTCGATCACCGGCGCGACGGACAATGCCGTCGCCCACCGCACGACCCACGCCGAGGAGGCGTGGCCGTGAGGTGGAGGAGGACGCGGGCGCGCGGCGCCGATGCCGCGCCCGCTGCCGACCGCCTCAGGGCGAACGCCGACGTGGTACGCCGCAGACTGCACGAAGCCGAACTCGGCCCGGCCCCGGCCCTGCTCGCTCTCGCCGTGACCTGGACGGTCTTCCAGGGCCTCAACGACAACTTCCTCTCCTCGCGCAACCTGTCCGTCCTCAGCGTGGACATCGTCGGGACCGGCATGATCGCCGTCGGCATCGTCTTCGTGCTGCTGATCGGAGAGATCGACCTGTCGGTGGGCTCGCTCGCCGGACTGGCGGGCGCCCTGTTCGCGTCGCTGAACGTGAACCTTGGAATGCCCGAATGGCTCGCCGTGATCATCGCGGTCACCTGCGGTGCGGCCGCCGGGGCCGTCCACGGATTCTTCTTCGCCAAGATCGGCGTACCCGCGTTCGTCGTCACCCTCGCTGGCCTGCTGGCCTGGAACGGCCTGATGCTGTACCTGCTCGGACCGGAGAGCTCCATCAATTTCAGCGACGACGGGCTGGTCGCCATGCTGACCAGCCGCTACTTCAGCGCCGCCATGGTCACCTACGGCCTGGCGGCGCTCGGTACGCTCGCGTACCTCCTCCTCTCCTACCACGACCGCAGGCGCCGCAGCGCCGTCGGTATGCCCTACCGGCGGGTGCGCGAGATCTGGGCGCGTACGGCTCTGCTCGCGGTCGTCGCGTTCGCCACCGTCTACGTCCTGGGCCGCTTCGAGGGCCTGCCGCTGGCGCTCCTGATCTTCCTCGGAGTCATCGTCGTCTCGGACCTCTTCCTGCGCCGCACGACCTACGGCCGACAGGTCCTCGCGCTGGGCGGCGGTGCGGAAGCGGCCCGGCGCGCCGGCGTCTACGTGGCACGCGTGCGAATCGCGGTGTTCCTGGTGTCGGGGACCCTGGCCGCAGTCGGCGGCCTGTTCGTCGCGTCGCGCCTCACCTCGGCAACCCAGGTCCCAGGCTCCGGCATGCTGCTCATCAACGCCATCGCCGCCGCCGTCATCGGAGGCACCAGTCTCTTCGGCGGACGCGGCTCGACCTGGTCCGCCCTGCTGGGAGTGCTCATCATCCAGTCGATCGCCTCGGGCATGGCGCTGCTCGGAGTCGAGCCCGCGGTCCAGTTCATGATCACCGGTGGGGTGCTGCTCACCGCGGTGGTCTTCGACGCGTTGGCGCGGCGCGCCACGGAGTCACGCGGGCGGGACTGAGGAATGGCCCCGCCGCCGCCCCGCCCGACAACGCCGTGCAGTGCAACCCCAGTCAGCAGTTCCCAAGGTGAGATTCCCCAGCTTAAAGGCTGGCCCGTAAATGATCTTTGGCGCGCTGGATGACCTGCTCCTCTCTTCGTCAGACGGTGAGAGTGAGGTTGTGCAGGCGGGCGATGCCGAGCATGGCGTGGTGGACGCCGCCGCCTTTCAGGCGGCAGCCGCGGCGGACCTTCCAGCTCTTCATGCGGGCGAAGACGTGCTCGCCTCGGGCGCGGACCTTACGGTGCGAAGCATTGTGTTCCTTCTTCCACGCCGGGAGTTCGGCCTGGCCGCGCTCGCGGCAGTGCGGGATGATCGACCAGCGGTGTAAGGCCAAGGTCGTAGGCCGCCCGGGACCTGCTGCCCGCCCTGGGCCGCTCGAGCAATGGAAGTGGCGCCACAACACCACCCCACGCCAAGACCCGCTGCGGCGGCAAGCAGGCCATGGCCGTCCTGAAGGGCTGGCGTCTGCTCCGCAATCTCCGCTGCAGCAACAAGTTGCAGCCCCAACAGGATCACCGACATCGTGAAGACCGTCCTCGTCCTTCACCGCGCTTCGACGTGGGGTCGGAAGAAGCTCGCTGCCCGACTTCGACGAAGTGCGGATCAGGCCCGAGACGGCACTCCGTCCTGCCGTTTGAGCTGCCTCGCGTGTCCGACAGCGCCTCGGCCGGCTGGGGCGTGCCGGACGGCCCGTCGGTCACGTCGAAGGATCGGGGGCGGGCGGCTGTTCGGTGCGGTCGGGCCACACCCCCACATGGTCCGGTTCCCCGGTCAGGCGGACGCGGCCGCTCAGGCCGTAGCGCTCCACGTAGTCCCGGGGCAGTTGGAGGCGGCCCGCGCGGTCCAGGACCGTGTACTCCTCCGCGCCCGTGATGCCCGGCCCGCGCAGGGTCTCTGTGGAGGTG
>NZ_JAPWHT010000227.1:0-16396 GCF_027270795.1 Streptomyces sp. ActVer | reverse complement strand
CCAACAGGCGCATGGCGGGCCGCAGTTGGTCGTTCGGGGTCTCGCTCGTCAGGAACACGCCGGCCGTGTCCTCGCCGCCCTCGTACAGCGCCGTATACACGTAGGGCACGCGGTGGGCGATCCGCGGTGCGAGCTTCTGGCGTACGGAGGAGATGTGCCAGCCGGTGACGCCCTGCACGATGCCGAGGTCGACCAGTGCCTCGACGTTCTCGGCGATGCGGTGCGGCTCGGCGCCGCCGTCGACCGGCAGCAGCCGCAGCTCCTTGCCGAGCACCCCGCCCGAGCGGTTGACCTCCTCCACGGCGAGCCGCGCGCACAACTCGCACGTGGGCCCGAAGATCCCCGCGGCGCCCTGCATGGGAAAGACCAGCGCCACGCTGACGACCGAGTCGTCGGCCGTGAACCAGTCGAGCGGAGGCGGGTCGAGCCGGACCATGAGGGCATGATTCCGGGAACACCCGGTGAACTCCAATCCGTCTCGGGGTACGGTCCGCGCCCGGGGCGGCAGGAACCTGGACTCGATGGGTGCGCGGCGGCCGGACCCTGGCATGCGGTGCGCGGGTGCGGCGGCAGATGTGGGAGATCCTTGTGGGAAGCGGGACTTGTACGATGTGCTGACCCCCGGGAGCGAGGAGAAGGATGCCGACCCCACCTCCGCGTCGGTCTCAGGACCTCATGCACCTCTTGACGCGGGCCGAGCGACTGGCGGCGCGCCGGCTCCAGGCCGCCCTGGACGAGCACGGCTGCTCGCTCGACGCCTGGCGTGTGCTCTCCCTGCTCTCCGACGGTGAGGGGCACCCGATGGCGGCGGTCGCCGAGGCGGCCTTCCTGCCGCCCCCGACCCTCACCAAACTGGTCGACCAACTCGTCGACCAGAACCTCGTCTACCGGCGCGTCGACCCCCTGGACCGGCGCCGCATCCTCGCCCACCTCACCCCGCGCGGCGAGGACCACTGGCGGCGCGTCGACCGCGAGGTCCGCGCCCAGTGGCCCGTCCTGAGCGACGGCGACGACGAACTGCTGCGGGGGCTCCTGCACCGGCTCGCGGATACGCTCGACGGGGCGGCCGCCGAGTCCTCGGTGTAGTCCCGCGGAGGGTTCCACCAGCCGGTGGAGGGTCCCGCCGCGAGTGGCCGTTGCGCCCTCGGTGTGATCTGTGACGCTCATGGCCGGTTGCCTCGCGTGCTGCGGAATCATGATGCCGTATAAATGGTTGGCATATACATCGAGCTTGCCGCTCGACCCCACCGCACGCGGGCCACCAGCCCACTCCGACCAGCGAGGCACCGTGAACCAGCCCACCCCCGAGCAGCCCGCCGACGTCGTGGCCCGGCTGCGCGCCACCTTCCGCTCCGGCCGCACCAAGCCCGTCGTATGGCGCACCACCCAGCTGCGCCGCCTGCGCGAGCTGCTCACCGTGCACGGCGAGGGCCTGGCCGCGGCCCTCCACGCCGACCTGGGCAAGAGCTCCACCGAGGCGTTCCGTACGGAGATCAACTTCGTCGTGCGGGAGATCGACCACACCCTGGAGCACCTCGACGAGTGGCTGCGCCCCGAGTCCGCCCCCGTCCCCGAGCACCTCGGAGCGGACGCGACGGCCTGGACGCAGTACGACCCGCTCGGCGTCGTGCTGGTCATCGCGCCCTGGAACTACCCGGCGCAGCTCCTGCTCGCGCCGATGCTCGGTGCGCTCGCCGCCGGCAACGCGGTCGTCGTCAAGCCCAGCGAGCTGGCCCCGGCCACCTCCGCCTTCCTGGCCCGGCGTCTGCCGGAGTACCTGGACACCGGCGCGGTCGCCGTCGTCGAGGGCGGCATCCCCGAGACCACGGCCCTGCTCGCCGAGCGCTTCGACCACATCTTCTACACCGGCAACGGCACCGTCGGCCGCATCGTCATGACCGCCGCCGCCCGGCACCTCACCCCGGTCACCCTCGAACTCGGCGGCAAGTCACCGGCGTTCGTCGACCGGGACGCCGACCTGACCGTCGTCGCCGACCGCCTCGCCCGCGGCAAGTTCCTCAACGCCGGACAGACCTGCGTCGCCCCCGACTACGTACTCACCGACCCGGAGACGGCCCGTGCCCTGGAACCGGCTCTGGCCAAGGCCGTCGAGGACCTGTACGGAACCGACACCGCCACCTCCGCCGAGTACGGGCGAATCATCAACGAGCGGCACTTCGACCGCCTCAGCGGGCTGCTCGACTCCGGCCGTGTCGTGGTCGGCGGTGACAGCGACCGTGCCACGAAGTACATCGCGCCGACCGTTCTGGCCGACGTCGACCCCGGTTCGCCAGTCATGCACGAGGAGATCTTCGGCCCGGTCCTGCCGATCGTGACCGTGCCGGGGCTCGACGAGGCAGTCGAATTCATCAACGACCGGGACAAGCCACTGGCTCTGTACGTCTTCACCGAGTCCGACGTCACCCGCGAGCGGCTCGCTGCCGAAACGTCCTCAGGCGGCCTCGGCTTCGGTCTGCCGCTCGCCCATCTCACCGTCTCCGACCTGCCGTTCGGCGGTGTCGGCGAGAGCGGCATGGGCAACTACCACGGCCGCTACTCCATCGAGACGTTCAGTCACCGCAAGGCGGTGCTGGAGAAGCCGCTGGGCTGAACCGCTGGGCTGAATCGGAGCGGCCGCGGGGCGGGTTGACTGGTCTACACCCTTGACTGGTCCAGACCAAGGGAGTTGAGTGTGGCTCCACACCCCCCACCACGGCCGCCCCGTACGCCGTGGCCGGTCGCACCGGCCTGCGCGCACAAGGTTCCGCTTCGCTCTGCCCGCGTACGGGCGCGGCCGTGCTCCGTGAAGGAGTTGGTCCTGTGTCGAGGCGTCGTATCTCCGCGTTCGTGGCCGCGCTCATGCTCGCAGGCGCCGCGCCGGTGCTCCTGCCGGCGTCGAGCGCGTCCGCGGCGGCCTGTTCGAGCTACCCGAGCTGGGTGGCCGGCAAGTCCTACGTCACCGGCAACATCGTCCGTTACACCGACGGCAAGGCCTACATAGCCGAGCACGACAACCCGGGCTACGACCCCACCATCAGCACCTGGTACTGGGAGCCGTACGCCTGTGACGGAGGCACCAACCCCTCCGGCTTCGTGGTGAGCGAGGCGCAGTTCAACCAGATGTTCCCGAGCCGGAACTCCTTCTACACGTACAGCGGGCTGAAGGCCGCGATGAGCGCCTATCCGGCCTTCGCGAACACCGGCAGCGACACGGTGAAGAAGCAGGAGGCCGCCGCCTTCCTCGCAAACGTCAGCCACGAGACCGGCGGTCTCGTCCACATCGTCGAGCAGAACACCGCCAACTACCCCTCCTACTGCGACTGGGGCCAGCCGTACGGCTGCCCGGCCGGCCAGGCCGCGTACTACGGCCGCGGGCCGATCCAGCTCAGCTGGAACTTCAACTACAAGGCAGCGGGCGACGCGCTGGGCATCGACCTCCTCAACAACCCCTGGCTCGTGCAGAACGACGCCGCCGTGGCCTGGAAGACCGGCCTCTGGTACTGGAACACGCAGAACGGCCCCGGCACCATGACCGGCCACAACGCCATGGTCAACGGCGCGGGCTTCGGCCAGACGATCCGCAGCATCAACGGCTCGCTGGAGTGCGACGGCAAGAACCCGGCCCAGGTGCAGAGCCGGGTGAACAACTACCAGAGGTTCACCCAGATCCTCGGCACGACGCCGGGCAACAACCTGTACTGCTGAGGTACCGCCCGGGTATCCCCGGCGGCCGTGGGGCGGCGGCTCGATGTCGCCGCCCTGTCCGGCCGGTCGGGCTATTGACCAGTACATACCAAGCCGATTGAGTGTCCCGCGCAGACCCCCCATTTCCCGGCTGCCGCTTCCGGCGCCGTCGCGCTGCTGAAAGGGACCCCTACCGACATGCGGATGCATCGCCCCCTGCTCGCCCTCATTGCCGCCGGAGCGGCACTCACCTCCGTCCTGGCCGCTCCCGCCCACTCGGCGGCGGTCCCGACGGGAGGAGTGTTCTACGTGCAGAGCGCTGTCACCGGCCTGAACGCCGCCGACAGTGGGGGAGCGGTCGTCCAGCGCAACCCCAAGGGCAACGAGGACCGGCAGCAGTGGACGCTCCGGTCGAGCGGCGCGTCGTACGTGCTGGAGAGCACCGACACGGCGGGCAGTTGCCTCGGCCGCTCCGGCGGTCAGGCGAGAACCGTGGCCTGTACGAGCGGCGACGCCCCGTGGGAGATCACGGCGACGGGGACCGACCAGTACCGGCTCAAAGTCCCGGGCGCCGACCAGTACTTGACGGTCGCCGCGAAGCCGTCCGGCTCCAACTATCCGGCCCAACTGGCCCTGGGCGGCGCGGGGAACCTGTCCTCCTGGTACCTGACTCCCACGACGTCCCCGACCTCCCCGATGCCGTCCCCGGACCAACGCACCCTGGACCAGGTCACGTTCCTCACGTCCCACAACGCCTACGCGAACGGTGTCGACGGCGGATTCGCGCCACCCTTCGTCAACCTCGTCCCCAACCAGAGCCGGGGAATCAACCAGCAACTCACCGACGGCGTACGCGGTTTCATGCTGGACATCTACCAGACCTCCGACGGCGCGATCCTCTGCCACAACAGCTGCACCCTCGTCAGCCGGCCGGTCGCGCTGTGGGTGGACATCCAGCGGATGGTCGACTACCTGAGGGCGAACCCGAACGAGTTCGTCACCGTCTTCCTGGAGGACTACGTCGACCCGGGCGTCCTGCGCAGCGAACTGGCCCGCGTGAACGGCCTGTCCGACGTGCTGTACCGCCCCGACCAGACCGGCGTCCGCACCAAGGGCTGGCCGAAGATGTCGGAACTCATCGCAGCCAACGACCGCCTCCTCATCTTCACGGACCACAGCCGTTCCGCCGACCAGTCCGCCGGCCTCACCCGCGACAGCTTCGGCGTGATGTACCAGCGTGAGTGGACCGTCGAGAACTACTGGTCCATGGGCTCCGGGCTCGGCAGCTCCGACTGGTCCTGCTACAGCCGCTGGTACGACGCCAACACCAACGTGCCCCTCACCTCCACGGCGCCGCCGTTCCGGCCGCTCTTCGTCATGAACCACTTCCGCGACGCAGCGATCGCCTCCACGGCCGCCACCGACAACAGCAAACTCACCGACCGGGCCCAGCGCTTCTGCCAGCCCGCCGCCCGCAAGAAGCCCAACTTCCTCGCCGTGGACCGGTACGACCTCGGGAACCCGGCGGCCGCGGTGGCGACGCTCAACGGCTACACGTACTGACGCTTCTCGCCGAGTGGGCCCGTCGCCGCGTTCGCGTAGCGGCGGGCCAACTGCGCGAAGGCGTCCCGGAGTTCGGCCGGGCCGACGACCTCGATGTCGGCGTCGAACCTGCCGATGCCGGCGGCCAGGCCGGGCCACGACCACGAACCCAGGACGAGTCGGCAGCGGCCCGGGCCGAGCTCCTCGACGACTCCGTCGCGGGAGTAGCGGGACACCTCGGCGGCGGGGAGCCCGAGGATCACCTCACCGCGGCAGGGCCAGTCACCGGAGCCGCCGGACCCGTCGGATCCCCGGAACCGGCCCGCCACGAAAGCAGCCACATCACCTCCGGGCAGTTCGCGCGCAGTGAACCGGGGCCCTGTAGGAACGCGCGGGGTGATCCGGTCTGCGCGGAAGGTGCGCCAGTCCTCGCGGTCCAGGTCCCAGGCGACGAGATACCAGCGTCCGCCCCAGGTGACGAGGTGATGGGGCTGCACCCGGCGCGGTGCGGCCACGGCCGGATCATCGTGTCCTGCTCCCGGAGGTGAGGCGTAGTCGAAACGCAGCACCTCGTGGGCATGGACGGCTGCGCCGAGTGCCATGAGCACACCACTGTCGACCCGCGACTCCGGCCGGGTCGCGGATCGCCCGACGGCGGTGATCTGGAGCATGTCGATCCGGCGGCGCAACCGCGCGGGCATGACCTGCCGGACGGTGGTCAGCGCACGCGCCGCGGCCTCCTCGATACCGGCGCCGGTGGTCGTGGCCATCTGGAGCGCCATGGCGAGCGCGACGGCCTGCTCGTCGTCGAACAGCAGCGGCGGCAGATCGGTTCCGGCGTCGAGCCGGTAGCCGCCGTCGGGTCCTTTGAAGGCCACGATGGGATAGCCGAGCTCGCGCAGCCGGTCGACATCGCGGCGCACGGTACGCGGACTGACGTCCAGCCGCTCCGCCAGCAGCGCCCCCGGCCAGTCCCGGCGCGCCTGGAGCAGCGAGAGCAGGGACAGCAGTCGGGCTGATGTCTTCGGCATGACACCCATACTGCCCCGAGAAGAGGACACTCCCTGACCGCTTCTCCTGCGACTGTCGTTCTCGTACCGAACACCGGGAACGACCAGAAGGACCGATCACTGTGACCGCCATGACCACGCCCCCTTCCACTCCCGACGCCGAGCGGGCCGACCTGATCGCCGCGCTCGCGACCGCGCGGGCAGCCCTGACCAACACCGTGCGCGGGCTCAGCGACGAGCAGGCCGGTGAGCGCCCGACCGTCAGTGCGCTGTGCCTGGGCGGGCTGATCAAGCACGTCGCCTCCATCGAGGAGGGATGGATGCGCTTCGTGGTCGACGGCCCGTCGGCGATGCGCCACGACCTGCCCGACGGCGTCACCTGGGCCGACATCGCGGCCGGTACCGCACGCGAGTTCCCGCAGTGGATGATCGACCACCAGAACGACTTCCTGATGCTGCCCGGCGAGACGCTGGCCGGGGTCGTCGAGCGCTACGAGCAGGTCGCCGCCCACAGCGAGAAGATCATCGCCTCCGTGCCCGACCTCTCGGCGACGCATCCGCTGCCGGAGGCGCCCTGGCACGAGCCGGGAGCCGTGCGCAGTGTGCGCCGGGTTCTGACGCATGTCATCGCCGAGACCGCCCAGCACGCCGGGCACGCGGACATCCTGCGCGAGACGCTCGACGGGCAGAAGTCGACCTGACACGGACGGATCCCGACCGGGTCGGGCCACCGCCCCGACCCGGCTCCGACCGCGGGATCCTCCACGTACTCGACGTCCGTATTCGAAGCCCATATCCGAAGCCCGTTCTTGAAGGGGAGAGCGCACCATGAGGTTCGGCCAGGCCGCGGGGGCGACCCGATGACCGTTCTCGACGCCCGGGCGCTCAACAGGGCAACGCTGGCACGGCAGTTGCTGCTCGACCGCGCCGACATGCCGGTGCTCGACGCCGTCGCGCACCTCGGCGGTCTGCAGGCGCAGGAACCGCAGGAGCCGTTCGTCGGGCTCTGGTCGCGACTGCACGCTTTCGACCCGGCGGTGCTGTCGGACCTGCTGACCGGGCGGAGCGTGGTGCGTACGCATCTCATGCGCCGCACCGTCCACCTCGTCACCGCCGACGACGCCCTGGCCTGGCGGGCCCGCCACGACGCCATGCTGCGCCAACGGGTAATCGGGGTCTACCGCAGGGAACTCGCCGGAGTGGATCTCGACGAACTCGCGGCTGCGGGCCGGGCCGTGATGGCCGACGGCGAGCCCCGCTCGATGACCGAACTCGCACGGGCGCTCGCCGACCGCTGGCCGAAGCCGGGACCACGGCCACTGGGCGAAATGCTGGTCGCCGCCCTCATCCCGATGGTGCAACTGCCACCGCGCGGACTGTGGCGCACTCGGGCGGGAGTGCGCAACGTCCCGCTCTCCTCCTGGCTCGGGCGCGAGATCGACCCGCCGGCCCAGGACGGCTCCGACCCCGTGGGCCAGCAGCTGGTGCGGCGCTATCTGGCCGCGTTCGGCCCCGCCGCCTCGGCCGACCTGCGCGCCTGGTGCGGCCTCGCCGGACTGCCGGCCGCGGTCACCGCCGTACGCGAGGAACTGGTGAGCTTCCGCGACGAGCGAGGCAGGGAACTGCTGGACCTTCCCGACGCACCGTGCCCCGACCCCGACGCGCCCGCCCCGGCGCGGTTCCTGCCCGCGTTCGACAACGCGATCCTCGGCTACCACGACCGCGGCCGGATCATCGACGACGCCCACCGCGGGCTGTCGGTCGCCGGTGCTCGCGTCGTCCTGGTCGACGGCCGGGTCTCCGCGACCTGGCACGTGGAGGAGGACACCGTGCTGGTCACCCCGCTGCGTCGCCTCTCCCGGGCCGAACGCACCGATGTGGCCGAGCAGGGGCGGGAGCTGTCCGCGTTCCTCTCCGACGACGACAGCCACCGCGTACGGATCGCCGCGGCTGCCTGAGGAGCGACCCACCCGTGAGTGACGCGGGTCCATGTGCGACCTGCGTCACGGCACCGTCGTACCGCTCCGGTCAGCCCAGCTGTGCGTGCAGGAAGTCCACCGTGCTCCGCCAGGCCAGGGCCGACGACTCGGGCTCGTGGACCTCGGGACGGCCGTCGTTGAAGAAGGCGTGGTCGGCGGGGTAGACGCGGAAGGTTGGGGTGATACCGGACTGCTCGCGGATCGTGTCGCGGAGCGGGGCGAGCGAGTCGACGGGAATGGTCGAGTCGCGCTCGCCGTAGTGCCCGAGGATCTGCGCCTTGAGGCCGGAGAAGTCGGGGGTCTCGCCCTGGATGACGCCGTAGAACGGGACGGCTGCGTGGACACGCGGGTCGGTGGCGGCCTGGTAGAGGACGAAACCGCCGCCCATGCAGAAGCCGACCGAGCCGACGCTCCCGGAGGTGACCTCGGGCATCGCGAGCAGATGGTCGACGGCGCCGGAGAGCAGCTCGACGCCGCGCGCCACGGGCAGGTCCTGCATCATGCGAAACGCCTCGGCGCTGTCGTGGGCGACATTGCCGCCGTACAGGTCGGGAGCCAGCGCCACGAAGCCCTCCTTCGCCAGGCGCTCGGTGACGTCCGCGATGTGGTCGGTGAGGCCCCACCACTCCTGGATCACGATGACGCCGGGCCCCTGTCCGGAGGGCGGCAGCGCCAGATAACCGTGCGCGGTGGTGCCGCCGCTCGGGAACGTGACGTTCTGGCGGGCGGGGGCTCCGGTCGACCTGGGCGTCTCGGACATGGTGTGTCACTCCTGTCGCTTGATCTTGACTCCAGCATGCAGGAGGCGGGTGCGACGTCGGCACGCGGCCCCCTGCCCCGTCGCGTGGCGACGGCATGCGGCCCCTGCCCGGGCGGGCCTCCCATGTCACTGACCGAAGCCACCCTGCCGGACCACTCCTTCCGATGCCGTATCCTCGCGTGTTACGTATAACCCGCCTCGTGTCCCGTCCCTTCGCTCCCCGAGAGGCTCCGATGAAACGCGTCGCCCTGGTCACCCTCGTCGTCGACGACTACGACGAGGCGATCCGCTTCTACACCGAGGCCCTCGGATTCCGGCTCGCCGAGGACACCCCGCGACCCGACGGGTCCCGCTGGGTCGTCGTGGAGCCGGACACCGGCGGGCACGGCACCGGGCTCCTGCTGGCCCGGGCCAAGGACGAGGCTCAGCGCGGCCGGGTCGGCGACCAGACCGGCGGACGTGTCGGCTTCTTCCTGCACACCGACGACTTCGCCCGCGACCACGCACGGATGACCGCGGCGGGCGTGACCTTCCTGGAGGAGCCGCGGCACGAGACGTACGGCTCGGTCGTCGTCTTCCAGGACCTTTACGGAAACCGGTGGGACCTGCTGCAGCCTGCCGTGCCCGACCCGCAGGCCGCCGCTCACGACGAATCCGCCCAGTGATCAGCACTCCCCACGCACCGAACTCCACACCCACCGACAACCTGCCGAGGAAACACCGCATGACCGCGTCCCGCATCGACATCGACACCATCCGCAGGCTCCCCAAGGCTGTCCTGCACGACCACCTCGACGGCGGCCTGCGCCCCACCACGCTCGTCGAACTCGCCGACGCGGTCGGCCACACGCTCCCCACCACGGACCCGGACGCGCTCGCCGCCTGGTACTACGAGGCGGCCAACTCCGGTGACCTGGTCCGCTACATAGCCACCTTCGAGCACACCCTCGCCGTGATGCAGACCCGCGAGGGCCTGCTGCGCACCGCCGAGGAGTACGTGCTCGACCTGGCCGAGGACGGTGTCGTCTACGGCGAGGTGCGGTACGCCCCTGAGCTGCTGGTCAACGGCGGGCTGGCTCTCTCCGAGGTCGTCGAGACCGTGCAGGAGGGCTTGGCCGCCGGTATGGCCAAGGCGGCGGCCCTGGGCACGCCGGTCCGCGTCGGCACGCTGCTGTGCGGGATGCGCATGTTCGACCGGGTCCGCGAGGCCGCCGACCTGGCCGTGGCCTTCCGGGACGCCGGCGTCGTCGGCTTCGACATCGCGGGCGCCGAGGACGGCTTCCCGCCCGCCGACCACCTCGCCGCCTTCGAGCACCTGCGCGTCGAGAACGTCCCGTTCACCATCCACGCCGGCGAGGCCCACGGCCTGCCCAGCATCCACCAGGCCCTCCAGGTCTGCGGCGCCCAGCGCATCGGCCACGGCGTCCGTATCACCGAGGACATCGTGGACGGCAAGCTCGGCCGCGTCGCGGGGTGGGTGCGCGACCGCCGCATCGCCCTGGAGATGTGCCCCACCTCCAACCTCCAGACGGGCGCGGCCCCTTCGATCGCCGACCACCCGATCACGCACCTCCGCGACCTGGGCTTCCGCGTCACTCTCAACACCGACAACCGGCTGGTCTCCGGCACGACCATGACCCGCGAGATGGCCCTGCTCGTCGACGAGGCGGGCTGGACCGTCGACGACCTGCGCACGGTCACGGTCAACGCCCTGAAGAGCGCGTTCATCCCGTTCGACGAGCGGGCCGCCCTCATCAGGGACGTCGTCCTGCCGGGCTACGAGCTCTGATCACCCGGAGGCCGGCCGCCGGACCGCTCAACGGTCCCGGCCGGCCTCTCATGTGCTCTCACGCGTCGGCCACCCAGTTCCCGTGGAAGCCCAGCGGCACCCGCCCGGGCAGATGGATCCGGGCCACCGGCTCACCCGTGAAGTCCTGAGCCGACAGGATCAGCAGATCGGCCGCGCCCCGGTCGGGATCGTGCACGTACGACAGCGTGTAGCCGTCGTCCTCGGCCGCCCTCCGGTCCGTCGGGTCCGAGGCGACGAACACCGGCTCGCCGGCCGCCGCGTGCCGGGGCAGCCGGTGCACCTGAGTCGTACCGCGCAACAGGTCGTGCTTGATCAGCTCGTTGCGGAAGGCGCGGTCGGGCGGGTTCCCGTCGGGCGTCACATACGCCAGCGTCATCTCGGCGGCGGCCGCCGAGTACCCGTACCGATGCCGCCGCGCCACCAGCGACTCGTTGACGCGCGGGAATTCCTGGGGCCGGTCGTCCAGCACCCTGGTGCGTACGCGGCCCCGGTCGAGGTCGACCGTCCAGCGGTGCAGCCGCGGGGTCCCGGCGCCGTATGGCCCGCCGGAGCCGAGTCCCGCGACGAAGAAGGGCGCCGCGATGGCTGTGAGGTCGACGACCACCGACGATCCCTCGTCGTAGGCGTTGAGGGTGTGCGAGTAGTACGTCGGCTCCGCCTCGATCCAGCGGATCCGGCCGCCGGCCCGCGGCAGCACACCGACGCGCGCCGCATGCCGGTCGTTCCACACGTACGGCACCAGGTCGCCCCGCTCGGCGCCCGCCGGGTCGAAGGTGACCGGCATGTCGAAGATGACGACGTACTTCTCGGTGAGCGCGAAGTCGTGGATCATCGGGCTGTCCGAGACCGGGATCCTCGTGGTCCGTACGACCCTCCCCGCGGCGTTCACCACCAGGTGCCGGATGTGGTTCCAGGTCGGGTAGTACGTGATCGCGTGCAGCTCGCCCGACTCCGCGTCGAGGTTGGTGTGCGCCGTGAACGCGCCCTCCAGGGTGCCGCGGAAGTCGTACGTGCCCACCGTGTTGAGCTCGTAGTCGAGTTCGTACGGCAGCGGGCCGCTCTCCTGGAGGGCCAGGACCCGTCCGCGGTGCCCGATGACGTGGGTGTTGCACGGGAAGTCGTCCGGCGGCACCGGTCCCGGGTAGGGCTCGCCGAGCTTCTCGGCGACGCGGGAGGAGCGGACCCAGCGGTTGCGGTACCACTCGGCGCGGCCGTCCCGCAGCCGGACGCCGTGCACCATGCCGTCGCCCTGCATCCAGTGGTGTGCCCGGGGATCCTCCAGGCCCAGGACGTTCGGCCCGTTCCGGAGGTAGCGGCCGTTCAGCTCGCGCGGGATCCGTCCGGTGACGGGAAGGCCGAAGGCGGTCAGCTCCTCGGTGACCGGGGCGAACGCCCCTTCCAGAAACGGGAAGTGGCGCCCCTTCGCGGTGGCGGGAGCACCGGCGGCGAGTCCTCCCGTCGCTCCTACGAGTCCGCTCGCCGCCGCGACGGCGGCCACCCCGCGCAGTACGTTCCGTCGGCTGTGCTCAGTCATCTCCGCACTCCCGTGCCGCAGTTGTCGTGATCGATGTGCACGAGTCTGCGGCGGGGGAGCGGGCCCGGTCAGGAGTCCTGGAGCCCCTCCTGGGGTGGTGCCAGGCCCCCTGTTTCGAGCAGCGACATCAGAGCCCGGGCGGCCGGACTGGTCGCCTCCGGGGGCGGGAGCATGGCGACGGTCTCGTACGGCGTCTCGGTGTCTGCCTTGAGGGGGAGTGCGGGCAGGGCGCGCCGTTTGTGGGCGAAGTGGCGCGGTACGACGGCGATCCCGAGGCCCTCCTCGACGAGGTCGAGGAGGCTGTGCACGTCGTTGACCTCCAGGGCGACCGTGCGGTGCACACCGGCCGCCGCGAAGGCCGCGTCGGTGGTGCGGCGCGGTCCCCAGTCGGGGTGGAAGTCGACGAAGGGCTCGCCGCCGAGTTCGTCGGGGGTGACGGGCCCCCCGGCCGCCAGCCGGTGCGAGGGGTGGCAGAGCACGGTCATCGGCTCGCTGGTCAGGGGCAGACAGCGGAGCTGCTCCGTGTCGGCGCGGGTCGTCACGGCGAAGGCCAGGTCCAGGCGGCCGGCGGCGACGTCCTCGGCGAGCGCGCCCGAGCCGGCCTGCCGCAGCCGGATCTCCACGTCCGGATGCTGCCTGCGGAACGCGGCCAGCAGCTGTGCGACGGGCACCCCGGCGATGCACTGCTCGGTGCCCAGCGAGAGCGTGCCGCGCAGCACGCCCTGTACGGCGGCCACCGCGTCCTGGGCCGCGCGGACCTGCGCGAGGATCCGCTCCGCCTCGGTCAGCAGGGCCCGGCCGGCCTCGGTGGGCGTGACGCGGCGGGTCGTGCGGACGAACAGCGGGGCCCGCAGCTCCCGCTCCAGCGCGCGGATCGATGCCGACAGACCCGACTGGGACACCATCAGGCGTTCCGCTGCCCGGGTGAAGTGCTGGTCCTCGGCGACCGCGACGAAGTGCTGCAGGTGGCGCAATTCCATGATTGAGAAGCGTATCCGCTGAATCCCATCCGATTCTCCTGTTGGACCGCTGTCGAGCGGGCAGGCGAGAGTGGACACCGGTCCACTCCGTACCGACCCCTCTGGAGAACGCGTTGTACACCGCACACACCGACCGTTACGCGGACATGCCCTACCGGCGCACGGGACGCAGCGGCCTGAAACTCCCCGCGCTCTCCCTCGGCCTGTGGCACAACTTCGGCCCCGACCGTCCCGTGGACACCCAGCGCGCGATCCTGCGCCGGGCGTTCGACCTGGGCGTCAGCCACTTCGACCTCGCCAACAACTACGGGCCCCCGCCCGGCGCCGCCGAGTCGGCCCTCGGCGAGGCGCTCAAGGCGGACTTCGGTCCGTACCGCGACGAGCTGGTCATCTCCACCAAGGCCGGATACCTGATGTGGCCGGGGCCGTACGGCGAATGGGGCTCCCGCAAGTACCTGCTGTCCTCGCTCGACCAGAGCCTGGGCCGGATGGGCCTCGACTACGTCGACATCTTCTACTCCCACCGCCCCGACCCGGAGACTCCCCTGGAGGAGACGATGGGCGCGCTGCACTCGGCGGTGCAGCAGGGCAAGGCGCTGTACGTCGGTGTCTCCAACTACTCGCCGGAGCAGACCCGCGAGGCCGCCCGCATCCTGGGCGAGCTGGGCACCCCGCTCCTCATCCACCAGCCGCGCTACTCGATGCTCGACCGGCGCCCCGAGGAGGGGCTGCTCGACGCGCTCGACGAGCTGAAGGTGGGCTCCATCGCCTACTCGCCGCTGGAGCAGGGCCTGCTCACCGGCCGCTACCTCGACGGCATCCCGGAGGGTTCCCGGGCCGCCAGTGACAGCCCCTTCCTGAGCGCCGACACGGTGACCGAGGACCTCGTCGGCAACCTGCGCGCCCTGGACGACATCGCCAAGACCCGCGGTCAGTCCCTGGCCCAGATGGCGCTCGCCTGGGTGCTGCGCGGCGGCCGGGTCACCTCCGCGCTGATCGGCGCGAGCAGCCCGCAGCAGTTGGAGGACAGCGTGGCGGCCACGGGCAACCTGGACTTCTCGGAGGACGAGCTCACCCGTATCGACGAGATCGTGCGGCGGGCCTCCAAGGCCTGACTGCCAGGTACGGACCGACGGACCGACCCCCGAGCCGTGGGCGAGGGGGTCAGTCCGTGACGCGCTCCTCCAGTCGTACGGTCACGGTGTCCCCGGCCTCCTTGCCGATCGCCCTGCGGACGTCGGCCTTCACGGGAAGCTTGTGGGTGCCGTCGCCGAGGGCCATGAACGAACTCCGGAAGGGATGGCCGTCGATCGTCCCGCGGACCTTGACCAGTCCGCGCGTGCCGAAGAATCCGACGGACTCCGGCCAGACGAGATAGGTCCAGCCGCCCTTCTCGGGACTCTTCAGAAGTACCGCGGTGAATTGCTGGTCCAATTCGGTGTCCGTGCTCATGATGTCCTCCGCTGTCCCGGCGGTCTCTCCCGCCTGGTGGTCTCTCCTATACGAGACCACCGGGCGCGGCAAAACTCATCGCGGCAGCCGTGGTGTCACGCCCCGGCGGGCACTCGGTCCAGGAATCCGTGCACGCTCCGTATCCGACCGTCGTCGCTCAGGGTGATCACATCGAAGCCGGCGACCGGCGCCGAGCCGTCCGCGACGGCGACCAGCTCCCAGCTGAATCGGGCGAGGTCGTGGTGCCCGTCCACGGCACCGGTGAGCCGGAACTCGAATCCGGGGAACTGCTCGTGCGCCCCGGCGATCACGGCGGCGATCCCGTCGTGCCCGCGGACGTCGGCCAGCGGGTCGGTGTACGTGCCGTCCGCGGTCCAGGCGGCGGTCACGGCCTTCGTCAGGGCCTCCTTCCCGCCCGCGTTCCAGGCCTCGAAGTAACGGGCGACGGCGGTTTCGTAGCGGTCCTGGTTCGCGGACATGGGAGATCAGCCTCCATCGAGGTCGTACGTGCTCGTACGTACTGGTCAGGGCTCGGATCGGACGTCGTCGGGATCCGGTACCGCAACCATGCCGGGCGTCGTCGGAGCCGTCGATTACCCCTCGGGTAATGCCCGTCGGAGGAACCTGATGTCCACGGCCGAGTCATTTCAGCCAGTCACCGCCGTGAATATGCCAGGAGACTGGCTGGAATGGCATGGTGACAGTGTGTCAGGAGTGGTGATACTTGAATGCAGGGCTATTCACAGCCCTGCGAACGGCTCGGGAATTGCCAGGGGATCGCCCGGCGGACCGACCGAAGAACAGCGCCATCGTGCACCACCAGCGAGCCGCAGGAAAGAGAGGCCGGACCGGCAGCAAGCGGATGCAATGGGGGAGCGATCGTGCACGACGAATTCCTTTGCCATGTCACCGCGTACGGAGTGTGCGGGGGCATGTGGGTCGGTGTACCGCTCGGCACCTACCGGGCGCCCACCCTGGCACTGGCCATGTGGTGGTTACGGGACCGGGCGTCATGGATGGCCGAGCGCCTCGATCCGAACCCCGACGCCCCGTACTTCCCGCCGAACTCGATGATGCCCCTCTCGGTCACGGCCCCCGACGTGCCCGGCGTGCTGCGCGCGTGGTGCGGCGACATCTTCCAGCAGGAGCTGGCCGCCCAGGAGTTGGCCGCCGGGAATCTGGTCCGCATCGCCACGAGTGACGAGACCACCGAGTACGAACTGCTCGCGGAGTCGGTCGACGCCCTGCGCATGCAGCGCACCCTCCCCTTCCTGTCCATGCCGGCCGCCTGATCCCCGATCCCGGCGGAACCGCTCGGGCGCGGCCCTCGCCGACCCGCAGCAGGCGCACATGTGGACGAATAGCTAGAATTCAGGCATGGGAGAGCGTTCAGCGGCGCCCGAACTCGTCCTCGAAACCGAGACGGGGTCCACGGTCATGACCCCGAACCACGACTATCACGTCGGCCGCGACCCGTTGAGCGACATCGTCATCGACGACGCCCGGGTCTCCTGGCACCACGCGGTCCTGCGGCCCAACGCCGATCACTGGACGCTCTGGGACGAGAACAGCACGAACGGTACGTACGCCGACGGCCGCCGCGTCCACGAGTGGGACGTCGGCCCGGGCAGCGTCATCCGCTTCG
>NZ_JAPWHT010000226.1:0-16408 GCF_027270795.1 Streptomyces sp. ActVer | reverse complement strand
GCTGGACCGCCCGCGCCCGGTACGGCAGGAGAGCCTCGGTACGGCAGCAGGGCCCCGGACCGCGCGTCGCGGTCCGGGGCCCTGCCCCGTGCGGTGCCGCCCCTGCGGCGGCGTGCGTCAGCTCTGTGTGGTGTCGTCGCCCGTCTGCCCGGCGCCCTCGGCTGCGGCCGCCTTCTCGCGCATCTTGCGCACCAGCTCCGCCTTCTGCTCGGCTGCGCCCTGGCGGTCGAGGTTGCGGTACGGGCCGTTGTTCTGCCGTTCGGCGCGGGACAGCTTCTTGCGCTGGCCGCCGCCCATGCCCACGGGATTGTTGATGTTCTTGCTCACGGTCACGGGTTCTCCCGGTAATGATGCGAAGTGATCTACGGATTCGTCGGTGGGGGACGGGCGGCGACGTCGAAGGACGTCAGCAGGGGCCCGTCACGCTCTCACTCGTAAATCGGCGTCTGGAAGAACATGGCAAAGACGTTACCCGGTCCCGTCGGCCCCGCGCACCAACCTTTTCGCCGCCCCGGCATCGCCCCCGCATCGGCCGGGCCTCCGGCGAGCGCCTGGGGCCAGCCGTTTCCTTCCGGGAATGGAAGCGGCCCAGGGGTAGTGAAACACCTTGGGGCCGACGGTCCACGACCGTCGGCCCCAAGGTGTCGAATCAGCTGGACACCCCGCTGACCTGCCCCTACAGCACCGGCAGGTTCTTCCGCAGTTCGAACGCCGTCACCTCGGAGCGGTACTCCTCCCACTCCTGGCGCTTGTTGCGGAGGAAGAAGTCGAAGACGTGTTCGCCGAGGGTTTCGGCGACGAGGTCGCTGCGCTCCATGAGGGTCAGGGCCTCGCCGAGGTTCTGGGGAAGGGGCTCGATGCCCATCGCGCGGCGTTCGGCGTCGGAGAGGGCCCAGACGTCGCCCTCGGCGCCCGGCGGGAGCCCGTAGCCCTCCTCGATGCCCTTGAGGCCGGCGGCGAGGAGCATCGCGTACGCCAGGTACGGGTTCGCGCCCGAGTCGAGGGAGCGGACCTCCACCCGTGCCGAGCCCGTCTTGCCGGGCTTGTACATCGGGACGCGGACCAGGGCCGAGCGGTTGTTGTGGCCCCAGCAGATGTACGAGGGGGCCTCGCCGCCGGCGCCCGCCGTGCGCTCGGAGCCGCCCCAGATGCGCTTGTAGGAGTTGACCCACTGGTTCGTCACCGCCGCGATCTCCGCCGCGTGCTTCAGCAGGCCCGCGATGAAGGAGCGGCCGACCTTGGAGAGCTGGTACTCGGAGCCCGACTCGTAGAAGGCGTTGCGGTCGCCCTCGAAGAGGGAGAGGTGCGTGTGCATGCCGCTGCCCGGGTGCTCCGAGAACGGCTTCGGCATGAACGTCGCGTTCACGCCCTGCTCCAGCGCCACCTGCTTCATGACCAGGCGGAACGTCATGATGTTGTCCGCCGTCGAGAGCGCGTCCGCGTAGCGGAGGTCGATCTCCTGCTGGCCGGGGGCGCCCTCGTGGTGCGAGAACTCGACCGAGATGCCCATCGACTCCAGCATGGTGATCGCCTGGCGGCGGAAGTCCATGCCGACGTTCTGCGGGGTGTGGTCGAAGTAGCCGGAGTTGTCGGCGGGCGTCGGGCGCGAGCCGTCGACCGGCTTGTCCTTCAGCAGGAAGAACTCGATCTCGGGGTGGGTGTAGAAGGTGAAGCCCAGGTCGGAGGCCTTGGCCAGGGCTCTCTTCAGCACATACCTCGGGTCCGCGAAGGACGGCGAGCCGTCCGGCATGAGGATGTCGCAGAACATCCGGGCCGTACCGGGAGCCTCCGCACGCCACGGCAGGACCTGGAAGGTCGAGGGGTCCGGCTTGGCGATCATGTCGGACTCGTAGACGCGGGCGAAGCCCTCGATGGCCGACCCGTCGAAGCCGATGCCCTCGTCGAAGGCCTGCTCCAGCTCGGCCGGGGCCACGGCCACCGACTTGAGGAAGCCCAGCACGTCCGTGAACCACAGGCGTACGAAACGGATGTCGCGCTCTTCCAAAGTACGGAGCACGAACTCCTGCTGCTTGTCCATCTTCCGCTTCCACCCAATCTTGCTGGTCAGGCCGCCTGCTCCCGTCCCAGGGAGGCGGTCGGGCACCTGCGCATCACACCACAACAGCATTTCATGCGCGTTGCGGACCCAGATCGCCCGGCCGACCTCCGCCTGAACGCCTGACATACGGCAGGTGTACTGCTCTGACGCCCATCTTGCCTGTTGCGTGCCACACATGTAATGGCCGGCCACCGCCGCCTCCGGGGCAGGGGACGAAACCCTCATTTGGCCATTCCTCCGGCCTCCCCGCGTACATCCACTTCTCCCCCACTACGATCAGCTGACCACACGCCCGCCCGTCACCCACCACCACTCTGAACGAGCGCTTCACGCACACCCCATATCCAACCTTTCCCCCAGAAGGACCACCCCATGGGTTCCGCCAAGAAGACAGAGTCCAAGTCGCGCAAGGCGCGCATAGAGGAGATGCGGCGTGCCGAGCAGGCACGTGAGCGCCGCAGCCGGATCCTCACGATCACCGCAAGTGTGATCGTCGTCGCCGGTCTCGTGGCCGGCGGTGCGTTCCTGATCAACTCGCAGTCCGACGACAAGGACAGCGCGTCGGGCGACTCGAAGTCGACGTCGGGGAAGTTCGTCACGGGCAAGGACGGGGTGAAGACGTGGAGCACCAAGCTCACGCAGAACCACGTCACCAAGGACGTGAAGTACCCGATGGAGCCCCCGGTCGGCGGTGACCACAACCAGGTGTGGATGAACTGCAACGGCGACGTCTACACCAAGGCGATCAAGAACGTGAACGTCGTGCACTCGCTTGAGCACGGCGCGGTCTGGGTGACGTACAACAGCAAGGCGTCGGACGCGGACGTGAAGACGCTCTCGGAGAAGGTCAAGAAGACCCCCTACACGCTGATGAGCCCGGTCGAGGACCAGAAGGACCCGATCATGCTCTCCGCGTGGGGCCAGCAGCGTAAGGTGACGAGTGGGAGCGACCCGAACGTCGCCACGTTCTTCGAGGCGTACGTCCAGGGCAAGCAGACGCCCGAGCCGGGCGCCACGTGCACCAACGGGCTGTCGCAGTGAGGAAGATGAAGTTCGCCGGCTGGATCTCCGGAGTCACCGTGGCCGTGGTCGTGGCGGCCGGGGCGATCACGTACGCGGTCGCCGACGGCGACGACTCCGGCATGAAGGCCCCGGCGGCGGACTCCGCGGACGCCGGCTTCGCGCGGGACATGGCGGTGCACCACCAGCAGGCCGTCGAGATGTCGTACATCGTGCGCGACCGCACCAAGAACGAAGAGGTACGCCGTCTCGCGTACGACATCGCGCAGACGCAGGCCAACCAGCGCGGCATGATGCTCGGCTGGCTGGACCTGTGGGAGCTGCCCAAGGTGTCGGCCGGGGAGCCGATGGCGTGGATGGACATGAGTGGCATGCCGTCCGCCGGAGACGGCTCGCTGATGCCCGGCATGGCGACGACGGCCCAGATGGAGTCGCTGGGCAAGCTGAACGGCGAGGCCGCCGAGATCCGCTATCTGCAGCTCATGTACACCCACCACATGGGCGGGGTGCACATGGCCAAGGGCTGTGTGGAGCGGTGCAAGGTCGGTGTCGAGCGACGGCTCGCGCAGGGGATGGTCCAGGCGCAGGAGTCGGAGATGCAACTCATCATCGACCTGCTGAAGAAGCGCGGCGCGAAGCCGGAAGCCTGAGCCCAAGGCTGCAGGCCTGAGCCCAAGGCCGTAGGACTGCTTCCGAAGCCGCAGGCCTGCGCCCGGCGCTGAGCCGAGCCCGGCGGGGAGCCTCCCGGCCGGGAGGCCGCTGGGGCGCGACCCGGTTCATGTCGGGCATCGCGCCCCAAATCCCTTGCACATGCGGTTCCTTGGGCGCTTCTTGGCCCAGCCATGCCCCCGCCATTCCCCTGGCATGAATGGTTCATCGCAAGAGTGACCCCCATCCAGAGATCCATTAGGGGGTTCTCCATGAGATCCAACCGAGCCGCGGTGCGTGCCGGAGTGAGCATGGCGGCGACACTGCCTCTGCTCGCCGGCGCGCTGGCACTCGGCATACCCGCGGCCCATGCGTCGACCGACCCGGACGGCCGTGACACGCTCCAGGGCACCAAACCGCTGTGGGCCACCGCCCAGGCGGACAAGGGAGCCACCGCGGACGCCTCCCGGGTCTCGGCCCGGGTCTACCTCGCCGGCCGGGACGCGGCGGGCCTGAGCGCCTACGCCAAGGCGGTCTCCGACCCGTCGTCGCCCTCGTACGGGAAGTACCTGAGCGCGGGGCAGGCCGAGGCCCGCTTCGGCGCGACCAAGGCCCAAGTGGCCCAGGTGACCGCGTGGTTGAAGTCGGCGGGCCTGACCGTCACCGGCACCACACGGCACTACCTCTCGGTGACGGGTGAAGTGGCCGACGCGGAGAAGGCGTTCGGCACCCAGCTGCACAACTACGCCAAGGGCAAGAAGACCTACCGGGCGCCCTCGAAGACCGCCTCGGCGCCCGCGGGCCTGAACGGCGCCGTCCTGACCGTCACCGGCCTGGACAACGCCCCGCACAAGGCGAACCACTCCGACACGCTGCCGCCGCCGGACGCCGTGTTCCACAACGCCGGGCCGTTCTCCTCGTACTACGGCTCGAAGACCGCCACGACGCTCCCGAAGGCGTACGGCACGAAGATCCCGTACGCCGTCAAGGGTTACACCGGCAAGCAGCTGCGGGCCGCGTACGGGGCCGGCCGGGCGACCGGCAAGGGCGTGACCGTGGCGATCACGGACGCGTACGCCTCGCCGACCATCGCGGCGGACGCGGTCACGTACGCGGCGAAGCACGGTGACGCGGCCTACGGCGGCGGGCAGTTGAGCCAGGTGCTGCCGACGCAGTACACGCGGACCGAGGAGTGCGGGGCGGCGGGCTGGTACGGCGAGGAGACCCTCGACGTCGAGGCCGTGCACGCCGTCGCGCCCGCCTCGGACATCGTCTACGTGGGCGCCGAGTCCTGCTACGACGACGATCTGCTCGACTCGCTCGGCAAGATCGTCGACGGGCATCTGGCCGACATCGTCTCCAACTCGTGGGGCGACATCGAGGCCAACCAGACGCCGGACCTCGCCGCCGCCTACGACCAGGTCTTCCAGCTCGGCGCGATCGAGGGCATCGGCTTCTACTTCTCGTCGGGCGACAACGGCGACGAGGTCGCGAACACCGGTACGAAGCAGGTCGACACCCCGGCCAACTCGGCGTGGGTGACGGCGGTCGGCGGCACCTCGCTGGCCGTCGGCAAGGGCGACACGTACAAGTGGGAAACCGGCTGGGGCACGCTCAAGGCCACGCTGTCGGACGACGGCAAGAGCTGGACCGACTTCCCCGGCGCATACACCTCCGGCGCGGGCGGCGGCACCAGCGCGACGGTGAAGCAGCCGTTCTACCAGCGGAGTGTCGTGCCGTCCGCGCTCGCGAAGGCGAACGGCAAGCAGGCCATGCGGACGGTGCCGGACATCTCCGCGATCGCCGACCCCAACACCGGGTTCCTGGTCGGGCAGACGCAGACCTTCCCGGACGGGACCCAGAAGTACGACGAGTACCGCATCGGTGGCACCTCGCTCGCCTCGCCCGTCATCGCGGGCATCCAGGCGCTCGCCCAGCAGCAGCGCGGCGGCCACCCGATCGGCTTCGCCAACCCGGCGATCTACGACCGGTACGGCTCGAAGCTCTACCACGACGTCACGGACCGCCCGACGGGCCGCGACCTCGCGGTGGCGCGCGTCGACTTCGTCAACGCGTTCGACGCGTCGGAGGGTCTGCTGACCTCCGTCCGCAGCCTCGGCAAGGACAGCTCGCTGAAGGCCGTGCGGGGGTACGACGATGTCACCGGAGTGGGTTCGCCCGCGCCGGGCTATGTGACTTCGTACCGTCGCTGAGGCTTGTTCCGTGTGGTGCGCGCGCCCGTCTCTCGTCCTTGTCGGCGAGGGGCGGGCGCGCTCATGTCTCCAGGATCGCGTCCGCGACGTCCCGGGGGCGGTCGAGCATGACCAGATGACCCGCGGGCTCGGACACCCGGAAGGTGCCGCCGAGTCGTTCGGCGAGCGCGCCCTGCCGGTCCAGCCAATGACGTGAGCCACCCTCGTACGCGGCGAGCACGGTGACGGGCGCGTCGAGCGGAGACCGGCCTCTCAGGGAGGCCAGTTCGACCGCCTGGTCCCGGTAGCGGCCGTTCTCGGCGAGGACCGCGTGCAGGAAACGGCTGGTGGAGCAGGCGCGGCGGACGAGGTCGTACGGGGCCGGGTCGCCGCCGGTGTGCCGCCCGGCCCGGACCGCGGTATGCCGCAGGAAGGGGCCCAGGGCGCGCGGGACGCCCGCGGTGGACAGCAACGTGCCGCACGCGCGCGTGCACGCGTCCGCGAGCTCGGGGGCCCTCCTGGGCCGGGGCGTCTCCTCGACGCTGGCGTCGACCAGCACGAGCCCTGCCGTCCGCTCCGGGAACAGCCGGGCGAACGCCTCGCAGTGGAACCCCGCGAGCGAGTGCCCCACCACGGTCACGGGCGTCTCCGCTCCGACCCCGGCGGCGTCGAGCACGCGCGCGATGCGCTCCGCCTCACCGCTGAGCGTGGGCCACGCGCGCGCGTGCCCGCTGAGCCCGAGCCCCGGCCGGTCGAAGCGGACGATTGTGCGGTGCGGGGCGAGAAGCGGGATTACGGGGTCCCAGTCGAACCAGGCCATCCCCAGTCCGGCGCTGAGGATGCAGACGGGGCCGGTGCCGTCGACGCGGATGTGGTGGGGAACTCCGGAGATGCGGGCGAAGGTCATGGCTGGTCTCCGGAGGCGGACGGTGTGCGTTGCCTGTCGTCCGCGTTGGCGTTCGGGATACGGGTCCGAAGTGGTGCGCCGGGTGGCGTGGGGCGTACCAGTGAGACGGCCAGGACCGTCAGCCAGACCGCGATGACGCCCACCTGAAGGCGCTGGGCCACGCCCAGGCCCCAGCCGTCGTGGCCCGTCTCCAGCGCGGCGATCGCGGTCAGCGTCCAGGCGGTGGCTGCCAGTTCGAGCGTCACCAGGGCGGGGCCGGAGCGGGCCAGGGGCGCCCGGGGCGCGTACCTGCGGGCGGCAAGGGTGAGGGCCGGCATGGCGACGAGGATGCCGCACAGGGCGACCGTGCTGCTCACGGAGTGCGCGGAATGGGCCACCGGCAGCAGGCCCGCGCGCTCCTGGGCGGCGCAGGTCGGGTCCGCGGTGGGGGCGCAGCTGAGTGGCAGGCGGGAGTCCACTGCTGTGGCTGTGCCGAAGAGGACGAGGCCTGCCCAGCCTGCCTTTGTCCACCTGCCTGGGGAGGGCGGGCGGAGCGATGCCAGCAGGCCTGCGGCGAATACCAGGACGCCAGCGAGCAGGTCCGTCGTGCGGAACAGGGTGCCGTACGGCTGGTTCCTGGCGGCCAGTTCGCTCACGTAGGTGTGGGTGGGGGTGAGGTCTGTCGGCAGGACGGCTTCGAGGGCCCAGGCGGTGTAGGTGAGCGCGCCGAGGGCCAGGAGGGCGGCTGTGGTCGGGCGGGGCTTGATCATTGGTGCCCATGATCGAGGCGGGGGGCTTGTTCCGCATGTTCGTCGCCTGCGGGCGAGTGGGGGCCGGTCGCGCAGTTCCCCGCGCCCCTGAGGTCCGGGGCTGAGCGCGCAGTTCCCCGCGCCCCTAAAAGCAGGGGCTACCGCCCCCAAGGACAAGAGCCAGGGGCGCGGCCCCGCTCGGGTCTTCAGGGGCGCGAGGTCACGAAGACCCTGCTGAGGGCCGACGCGGCGGAGTACAAGCGGCGGCAGTACCCGCCGGGGACCAAGATCTCCGCGATGGGGTTCGGCAAGGACCGCCGCCTGCCGGTCACCAACAGGCCGGTCACCAACAGGTGGCGCGAGAACGTCTGGGCGGGACGGGCACCGGACCGGCACCCGTCCCCGAGACGTGAGGGGACGTGCCGGGACGTGCGAGCGCCGCGCTTCCCGGCCCACCCGACTTCCCACAGAGCAAGCTCGGATGCCCCGGCGCGTCCCCGCCCCACCACGAACCCAAGGGGCGCGGGGAACTGCGCGACCAGCCCCCGCCACCCCGCAGACAACCGCCGGAGGTCACCGACGGGCAGCAGTCTCCACCTGCCGCGGAACACCCCCGGCAACAACGCGTCCGGCACGGACCGTCACCCGCCGGCGATCCACCACGTACGCGAGTGTTGCTACGCCCAGACCCAGCACCGCCAGAGCAGCGCCCGCCAGGGCGGGCGACGTCGTACCGAAGCCCGCCGCCAGCGTGAGCCCACCGATCCACGCACCACCGGCGTTGGCAAGGTTGAACGCGGCCTGGTTGGCGGACGAGGCCAGGGACGGGGCCGAGGACGCCTTCTCCATGACCATCAGCAGAAGCGGGGAGCTGGTGACGAACGCCGCCGTGCCGAGGAGGACCACGGCCAGGGGCGCGCTCCACGCCGTGGCCATGAGGACCGGGAAGAGGAGCAGGACCGCCACGAGGGCGACCAGGCCGCCGAACAACGTGCCCCGCATCGACCGGTCGGCCAGCCGGCCACCGAGCAGGTTGCCGATCGTCGCGCCCACACCGAACAGCGCGAGCAGCAGGGTCACGCTGGAGTCGGCGTATCCGGCGGAGTCGGTGAGCATCGGCGTGATGTAGCTGTACGCCGAGAAGAGGGCGCCGAAGCCGGCAACGGTGGTGCCGAGGGCCAGCCAGACGGGGAGGGACTTGAGCGCGGCCAGTTCGCTTCGGAGTCCGGCGGCGGGGGCATGAGAGCCGTCACGCGGCAGCACCAGCGCCAGCGACGCGATGGCCACCAGCCCGATCACGCCGACGCCCAGGAACGTGGCGCGCCAGCCGAAGTTCTGGCCGACCAGCGTCGCGGCGGGCACCCCCGCGATGTTCGCGACGGTGAGACCGAGAAACATCATCGAGACGGCGCGAGCCTTGCGCTCGGCGGGAACCAGACCGGTGGCGACGACGGCTCCGACGCCGAAGAAGGCGCCGTGCGGCAGACCGCTGAGAAAACGAGCAGCAAGCAGAGAGTGGTGGTCGGGGGCGAAGGCCGAGAGCGTGTTGCCCACGACGAACAGCACCATGAGACCGATCAGAACCTTGCGGCGGGACATCCGGGCGGTCACCGCGGCGAGCAGCGGGGCGCCGACGACGACACCGATCGCGTACGCCGAGACCAGGTGTCCCGCGGTGGGGATCGAGATGTTCAGGTCGTCCGCGACGTCGGGCAGCAGGCCCATCATCACGAACTCGGTGGTGCCGATGCCGAAGGCGCCCACGGCTAGGGCGAGCAGGGCCAGGGGCATGAGGGACCTTCCAAACGAGTGCGGTGTTCCGTACAGCTTATGTTCATCTACGGAACAAAGCGTCTCAGGCCCAGTATTCCCAGGGGTTACGAGCCGGTTGCCGAAAGCTTCACGCGGGCGGCGATCGGAAGGTGGTCGCTGCCCGTCTCCGGGAGCGTCCAGGAGGTGACCGGCTCGACGCCCTTGACCATGATCTGGTCGATCCGGGCCATCGGGAACGACGTCGGCCAGCTGAACCCGAAGCCGCTGCCCGCCGCGCCCTGGGTGGAGCGCATCTGCGAGGTGACGGCGTTCAGCGCGCGGTCGTTCATCGTGCCGTTCAGGTCGCCGAGCAGGGCGACCTGCGGGAGCTTCTCGTCGGCGATGGCCTCACCGAGCGCGTTGGCGCTCTTGTCGCGCTGGCGCGCGGTGAACCCCGCCTCCATCTTCACCCGCACGGAGGGGAGATGGGCCACATAGACCGCCAGCTTCCCCTCCGGCGCGGTGACCGTGGCCCGCATCGCGCGCGTCCAGCCGAGCTTGATGTCGACCGGCCGGGACTCGCTCAGCGGGTACTTGCTCCACAGGCCGACCGTGCCCTGCACGGAGTGGTACTTGTACGTCGAGTCCAGGGCCTGCTCGTACACCGGGACCGCCGAGGCCGTCAGCTCCTCAAGGGCCACCACGTCGGCGCCGGACGCGGCCACGTCGCGGGCCGTGCCGGCCGGGTCCGGGTTGTCGGCGTTGACGTTGTGCGTGGCGACGGTGAGATTTCCGCCACTGCCGGTGCGGTCGACGAGCAGCCCGCCGAAGAGGTTCAGCCAGACGATCGCCGGCAGCAGTACGGCGATCAGCGCGGTCGCGGACCTGCGGACCAGCGCCAGGACGAGCAGCACCGGGATGAGCACCGCCAGCCAGGGCAGGAACGTCTCCGTGAGGCTGCCGAGGCTGCCGATGGTGTTCGGGATCCGCGCGTGCAGCCCCATGACCAGGGAGAGCACGAGGGCGAACGCGGCGAGGACGATGCCCCGGCGCCAGATGCCCCGGTCGTTGCGGAGGGTGGAGAGCAGGCGCCGAAGCCGGGGTTCTCTGCGGTCGGCCCCCTGGTCACCGCTGCCCGTCTCCGTCTTGTACGCCTGCGCCATACCGTCGCCTCACCAAGTGCCGTGCACACCATCCCTGCGTCTAAGACCCTAGGGGATGATCGCGTTTGTTCTCGCCGTGCCATGACGGCCGTATGGGCACGAGGACGAAAGAGTCGACGTGAGGAGTTCCGGTTGCGGGCCCGATGGGGGTGGTCTGTGACGAAACGCGCACATTGCCGCGGGGGTTGGCGGCCCTCTGCCGGTGCTTTCAGGAGGCGGCGGGTCCCAGTCCCGCCAGGACCGTGTCCACGATCCGCCCGGGCAGGCCCTCCTCCAGCCCGGCGTCCGGGCGGATGACGGCACGTACGAGCATGGGTCCCACGAAGAGGTCGTTGGCCAGCTCCACGTCGACGTCCGCGCGGAGTTCGCCGTTGAGCTGGCCGCGGCGCAGCACGTCGAACGTCATCCGGCGGCGCGGTTCGATGACGGCCGAGTGGTAGACCTTCCACAGCTTGGGGCTGCTCTTCATCTGCGCGTGGACGTTGTGCATGATCGCCGAGGAGCGGTTGGCCAGACCGCGCTGCCGCAGCGATTCGAGCAGGATGATCAGGTCCTCGCGCATGGAGACGCCGGGCAGTTCGGGGTCGGGCGGTTCGGCGGTGCGCAGCACGTCGCAGAAGAGTTCCTCGCGACCGCTCCAGCGCCGGTAGATCGTGGCCTTTCCCACACCGGCGATGCGGGCGACCCGCTCGATGGAGATGTCCGCGAGCGGAATGCCCTCCTCCAGCAGCTTCATGACGCCCTCGATGATGGCGCGCTCGACGGCCTCGCTGCGCGGGCGTCCCCTGGCGGGTCCGCCCCCGCCGGCCGCCCCCGCCTCCTGCTCCGCGGCGCCCACGTCCTCGCTCCGCTCTCGAATCCCGCTGTTCCGCCGCCCGTGTTGGCCGGCCGCCCCGTTGATTCTCCCCGGCGCGCGGGGAGTTCCGTCACTCGTCGTCCCGGGTGGCCGGATCCTCGCCGTACGGCTCAAGTGTCCGCACGGCTCAGTTGTCCGTACGGCTCAGTTGTCCGCGCTCACCAGCTCCGCCTCCTTCTCCTCCGGGGCCGGTGTGCGGCCCGGCAGGAACAGGCCGACGACCACGGCGCCGACGAGGGCGACACCCGCGCCGCACAGGGCCGTCACATGCATCGCGTGCAGGAAGGCGTCGTTGGCCGGGCCGACGAGGGCGTCTCCCTTGGGGCCGAGCTTCGCGGCGAAGCCGAGCGTCGCCTCGATGGACTCGCCCGCGCTGTGCCGGGCCGCGGCGGGCAGCTTGTCCTCGATGCCCGAGCGGTACGCGGCGGACAGGACCGAGCCGAGTACGGCGATGCCGAGGGCGCCGCCGACCTGGCGGAACGTGTTGCTGAGCGCGGAGGCGGAGCCCGCCTTCTCGCGGGGCAGGGCCTGCATGATGACGACGCTGGTGGGCGTCATGATGTGCGCCATGCCGGTGCCCATGAGGAAGAAGATGACCTCGAGGATCCAGATCGGCGTGTCCGCCTCAAGACCGGCGAACGCGGCCAGCATGGCGGCGATCAGGAGCATGCCGCCGGTGGTGGTGGCCTTGTTGCCGAAGCGGTCCACGACGAGCCGGGCGCGCGGCGCGAAGACGAGCTGCGCGACGGCCAGCGGCAGCATCAGCAGGCCGGTCTGCAGCGGCGAGTAGCCGCGCACGCTCTGGGTGTAGAAGACGGCGAAGAAGGTGACGCCCATCAGCGCGAAGAACACGAGCGCGATGGCGCTGATCGCCGCCGAGAAGACCTTGTCCTTGAAGTACGTGACGTCGATCGACGGGTGGCTGCTGCGCTTCTCGAACACCACGAAGCCGACGAGTACGGCGAGTCCGGCGCCGATGGTCGCGAGGACCGTGGGGTCCGTGAAGTCGGCGAGCTGGCCGCCCTTGATGATGCCGTAGACGAGCAGGACGAGCCCGATGACGGACAGTACGACGCCCACGGGGTCGATCCGGCCCGGCTTCGGGTCGCGGGAGTCGGGGACGAGCCAGATCATCAGGCCCAGGGCGAGGATCACGATCGGCACGTTGATCAGGAAGACCGAGCCCCACCAGAAGTGGTCGAGGAGTACGCCTCCGGTGATCGGGCCGATGGCGATGGCGAGGCCGACGCCGCCCGCCCAGATGCCGATGGCCTTCGGCTGCTCGTCGCGCTCGAAGACGTTCATGAGGACCGCGAGGGTGGCCGGCATCACAAAGGCGGCGCCGAGGCCCATCACCGCGCGGAACGAGATGAGCTCGACCGGCGTTCCGGAGGAGGCCGCGAGCGCCGAGCCGACGCCGAAGACGAAGAGTCCGCCGAGCAGGACCTTCTTGCGTCCGAGCCGGTCGCCGAGGAGGCCCGCGGAGAAGAGCAGGCCCGCGAAGACGAGGGTGTAGGCGTTGATGGCCCATTCCAGCTCGCTCTGGGTGGCCCCCAGGCCGGTCGGGGCGGGCGTCGAGATGGTCTTGATCGCGACGTTCAGGATCGAGTTGTCCAGGACGACGATCAGCAGGCTCAGCATCAGGACGCCGAGGATCGCCCAGCGGCGCCGGTGCACGGCTTCCGGTATGCGGGTGGCAGGGACGGCGGGAGTTGTCATGCCGAAAAGCCTAGGCGAGATTCGATACGAGACCGTCTCGTATTTGAAACCCTTTACCGAGACCTTACGGGCCCGTGGGGAGCGGGTGCCCCCTCTCGCGGGGAGAGAGTGCCCCCTCTAGCCGTTCCCTGGCACGAGGTGCCACCATGGAGGGGATCCGGAGACGCCGTGAGGGCGCTTCGAGATGACAGAAGGAGCCGTTGCAATGACGCAGCTTTCGGCTGCCCGGGCGACCACCGACAGCAGCAGTAGGGCGCTGTACGGAGGCAAGGGCACACGCCGCATCACCGTCCGCGACATCACCACCGCCAAGGAGCGCGGCGAGAAGTGGCCGATGCTCACCGCGTACGACGCGATGACCGCGTCCGTCTTCGACGAGGCCGGCATCCCGGTCATGCTCGTCGGCGACTCGGCGGGCAACTGCCACCTCGGGTACGAGTCGACCGTGCCCGTCACCCTCGACGAGATGACCATGCTCTCGGCCGCCGTCGTACGGGGCACCTCGCGCGCCCTGATCGTCGGCGACCTGCCCTTCGGGTCCTACCAGGAGGGGCCGGTGCAGGCGCTGCGCTCGGCGACCCGGCTGGTGAAGGAGGCCGGGGTCGGAGCGGTGAAGCTGGAGGGCGGCGAGCGGTCGCACCGGCAGATCGAGCTGCTCGTGGAGTCCGGTATCCCGGTGATGGCGCACATCGGGCTCACCCCCCAGTCCGTGAACTCGATGGGGTACCGCGTCCAGGGGCGCGGCGAGGAGGCCGCCCAGCAGCTTCTGCGGGACGCCAAGGCCGTCCAGGACGCGGGCGCGTTCGCGGTGGTCCTGGAGCTGGTTCCTGCGGAGCTGGCCGCCGAGGTGACCCGGGTGCTGCACATTCCCACCGTGGGGATCGGGGCGGGGCCCGACACCGATGCGCAGGTGCTGGTCTGGACGGACATGCTCGGGCTCACCGGGGGCAAGATGCCTCGGTTCGTGAAGCAGTACGCCAATCTGCGTGAGGTCATGGGCGATGCCGCTAAGGCGTTCGCCGATGATGTCGTCGGCGGAACGTTCCCTCTGGAGGAGCACTCCGTCCACTAGTCCACTGTGGCACCAGGCAGCCCGCCGATCTTCCCCCGTCGGCGGGCTGCCCTTTTGCTCCGCAGGGGGCACGGGATTCGACTGCGGGTCCGTCTCGGCTTGTCGCGCAGTTCCCCGCGCCCCTAAAAAGCGGGGCTGCGCACCGGGCTTTTGTCTTTTGAGGGGCGCGGGGAACTGCGCGATCAGCCACAACGGCGCCGCACCCGACACCCGAACAATCGGCTGTCGGTGGGATGTCGGTGGTTTGTCGGTGGGGGCTGGCACCTTGGCGGCATGACGCGAATCGACAAGAACCCCAGCGGCGGAAACACCGCCGTCTCCGTACGGGGGCTGGTCAAGCACTACGGCGAGACCAAGGCACTGGACGGCGTGGACCTGGACGTCCGCGAGGGCACCGTGATGGGTGTGCTCGGACCGAACGGCGCCGGCAAGACCACCCTCGTACGCATCCTGTCCACCCTCCTCTCCCCCGACTCCGGGCAGGCGAACGTCGCCGGCTACGACGTCATACGGCAGCCGCGGCAGCTGCGCCGTGTGATCGGTCTCACCGGTCAGTACGCCTCCGTGGACGAGAAGCTCCCGGGCTGGGAGAACCTCTACATGATCGGCCGGCTCCTCGACCTGCCGCGCAAGGACGCCCGCGCCCGCGCCGACGAACTGCTGGAGCGCTTCTCGCTCACCGACGCCGCCAAGCGGCCGGCGAGCACGTACTCCGGAGGTATGCGGCGGCGCCTCGACCTGGCCGCGTCGATGATCGGGCAGCCCTCCGTCCTGTTCCTCGACGAGCCCACCACCGGTCTCGACCCGCGCACCCGCAACGAGGTGTGGACCGAGATCAAGCGGATGGTCGGCGACGGTGTCACCGTGCTGCTCACCACCCAGTACATGGAGGAGGCCGAGCAGCTCGCCTCCGAGCTGACCGTCGTGGACCACGGCAAGGTCATCGCGAACGGCGCCATCGAGGAGCTGAAGGCGAAGGTCGGCGGCCGTACCCTGCGGGTCCGCCCGGTCGATCCGCTGCAACTGCGGCCCCTGGCCGCCGCGCTCGACGAGCTGGGCCTCACCGGCCTCGCCGCCAGCACCGTGGACACCGAACGCGGTGCCGTCGTGGTCCCGATCCTCAGCGACGAGCAGCTGACCGCCGTGGTCGGCGCGGTCATCGCGCGCGGCATCACGCTCTCCTCCGTCACCACCGAACTGCCCAGCCTGGACGAGGTGTTCCTGTCCCTCACCGGTCACCGCGCCAGCGCCCCGCAGGACGCGACGCCCGCCCCCGACCTCGAGGAGGTCGCCGTATGAGCGCCACCACGCTTTCCCCCGCCGACGTCAAGGCCGACATCAAGGACGACGGCCGGATCCCGCTGCGCGGCCATCTGCGCCACACCGGCGCCCTCGTCCGCCGCAACCTGCTGTGGATCCGGCAGGACCCCGAGTCGATGTTCGACGCGCTGCTGATGCCGGTCGTCTTCACCCTGCTGTTCGTGTACGTCTTCGGCGGCTCGATCGGACAGGCCCTGGGCGGCGGCCAGGACGGGTACGTGCAGTACGTGATCCCCGGCATGATCGCGATGATGAGCATGACGCTGTCCCAGGGCGTCGGCACCGGCTTCAGCCAGGACTTCAACTCCGGTGTCATGGACCGCTTCCGGTCCCTGCCGATCGGGCGCGGCTCGGTGCTGTTCGCGAAGGTCTCGGTGGAACTGGTCCGCATGCTGTTCGCGACGACCGTGCTGATGATCGTCGCCGTCCTGGTCGGGTTCGACATCAACAGCTGGCCCGGTCTGTTCGCGGCCGTGGGCCTGGCCGCGGTGTTCGCCTCGTCGATCATGTGGGTGTTCCTCACCCTGGGCGTGATCCTGAAGAACGCACAGTCCGTGCAGGCGATGGGATTCCTCGTGCTGTTCCCGCTGCAGTTCGGCTCGTCCATCTTCGCCCCGACGGCATCGATGCCCGGCTGGCTGCAGGCGTTCACCGACTACAACCCGCTGTCCACGCTCGCCGACGCGGCCCGCGGACTGATGGTGGGCGGCCCGGTCGCGCACGACCTGTGGGTGACCCTGGGCTGGTCGGTGGCGATCACCGCCGTGATGGCGCCGGTCGCGATCCACAAGTTCCGTACCAAGAGCTGACGTTCACGCTCGCCCGGACCACGGCACGTCCACGATCCGCGTCGTCAGACCAGGGCGGCGGCCTCCGTAGGGGAGAGGCCGCCGCCCTCCGCGTACGCGGCCTCGTACGCCTCGTCGCCGAGACGGCCGCGCGCGCCGTCCTCGGCGACGAGGCGTACGAGGC
>NZ_JAPWHT010000225.1:0-16455 GCF_027270795.1 Streptomyces sp. ActVer | reverse complement strand
TCCATCCAGCGGGTGGGCGGCTGGCCCGACACCCGCCCGGCCGACGACGGGGGCCGCATCGTCGCGGTGGCCGAGCCCGCCGTCGTACGGGCCGCCCTCGTCTACGTCCTGAAGGCGCACCCGTCGGCGTACTGGAACCTCGACGTCCGCCCCTTGTCGACGGCCACGCTCACCGGCCGGGCCGGGCGCTGGAACCTCCGCTTCGAGGCGCACTCCGAACGTCTCTAGCTTTGCTCGGAGTTCCGCTCGGAGTCGTGCTGGGGCTCGCGCTTGGAGTCGTACTCGGGTTCCTGTCCGGCGTCCCGCGTGTAGTCCGTCGTGAGGAGCAGGTCCTTGGCGGGGCCGCCCACCCGCCACACCGTCCGCCAGTGGTCCGCGTCGCGCACGGTGAACTCGCCCCGGTAGAGGTCCGCCGCGCACGGATGGTCGGTGACGTACCGCCCGGAGGTCAGGTCCAGGTCGTGGAAGGGGCGGCCGTCGGCGAACCGTACGTCGGCCCGGCCGGCTCCGTCGTCGTCCGCCAGGAACCGCAGGGTGCGCTCGGCGGGGCGGGCCACGTCCTGCCACACGAAGGTGCCGGACTCGTGGTGGAGCAGCCCCTTCTCGTCGTCGAGCGGCTCGAACACCGTCGTCCCGCCGAACGAGCCCTGGGCCCCGCTCGCGAGATCCCGCACCGTACGCTCCACGCGCCAGCTGCCCGTCAGATACGCCAACGCATCGGTCACCGGCCAGTATTCGGACATCCCCTCCGCCTCCCCGGCCTCTCCTGTGCAACCCATTGACGTGCTCCTGCCCTCTACCTATCTTGCCGTTCGAAGTATTGATCAGCGTCCGACATCTCGAACAGTGATCTCGCTTGCTGAACCCCTCTAGAGCCGCGGAGGATCCATGTCACGCACCCGCACCCGCTGGAGACTCTCTCTGACGGCCACCGCACTGCTGGCCGCGTCCTTCCTCGTCCCGGCCCCGGTGAACGCCGCCGCCGAGGACGTCACCGCCGAGGACACCACCGAATACGCGATCACCGTCGACCCGAAGACCGCGGGCGCGAAGATCGACGACACGATGTACGGGGTCTTCTTCGAGGACATCAACCGGGCCGCGGACGGCGGTCTGTACGCGGAGCTCGTGCAGAACCGGTCCTTCGAGTACTCGAAGGCCGACAACGGCTCGTACACGCCGCTCACCTCCTGGGCGGCCACCGGCACCGCGAAGACCGCGGACGACGACGGCCGACTGAACGCCCGCAACCGCACCTACCTCGCCCTGGACGGGGGCTCGTCCGTCACCAACTCCGGCTACAACACGGGGATTTCGGTCGAGAAGGGCAAGGTCTACGACTTCTCGGTATGGGCCCGAGCGGAGGGGGGATCGGCCCTCACGGTCACCCTCCAGGACGCCGACGGCGAACTCGCCGAGGCCAGGCGCGTGACCGCCCGCGGCGGCTGGGCGAAGTACACGGCACGCTTCACCGCGACCCGTACCAGCGCCACCGGCCGGCTCACCGTGGCCGCCGCAGGCCCCGTCGCGCTCGACATGATCTCGCTCATCCCGCGCGACACGTACAAGGGCCACGGTCTGCGCAAGGACCTCGCCCAGAAGATCGCCGCCCTCGACCCCGCCTTCGTCCGCTTCCCGGGCGGCTGCCTGGTCAACACGGGCTCCATGCAGGACTACAGCGAGGCCTCCAACTGGGAGCGCAAGCGCTCGTACCAGTGGAAGGACACCGTCGGACCCGTCGAGCAGCGCCCGACGAACGCCAACGTCTGGGGCTACAACCAGAGTTACGGGCTCGGCTACCACGAGTACTTCCAGTTCTCCGAGGACATCGGCGCCATGCCGCTGCCCGTCGTGCCCGCGCTCGTCACCGGCTGCGGCCAGAACAGGGCCGTCGACGACGAGGCGCTCCTCCAGCGGCACATCCAGGACACCCTGGACCTCATCGAGTACGCCAACGGTCCCGTGACCAGTGAGTGGGGCAGCAAGCGGGCGAAGGCGGGCCACCCGAAGCCCTTCCGCCTCACGCACCTCGCGGTCGGCAACGAGGAGAACCTGCCGAACGAGTACTTCGAGCGCTTCAAGAAGTTCCGCGCGGCCATCGAGGCGAAGTACCCGGACATCACCGTCGTCTCCAACTCCGGCCCGGACGACAGCGGTTCGACGTTCGACACGGCCTGGAAGCTCAACCGGGAAGCGAACGTCGACATGGTCGACGAGCACTACTACAACAGCCCGCAGTGGTTCCTCCAGAACAACGACCGCTACGACTCGTACGACAGGAAGGGGCCCAAGGTCTTCCTCGGCGAGTACGCCTCGCAGGGCAACACCTTCAAGAACGCCCTCTCCGAAGCCGCGTTCATGACCGGCCTGGAGCGCAACGCGGACATCGTGAAGCTCGCCTCGTACGCCCCGCTGCTCGCCAACGAGGACTACGTGCAGTGGCGCCCCGACCTGATCTGGTTCAACAACCACGCGTCCTGGAACTCGGCCAACTACGAGGTCCAGAAGCTCTTCATGCGCAACGTCGGCGACCGGGTCGTGCCCTCGACCGCGACCGGCACACCCTCGCTGAGCGGGCCTATCACGGGCGCGGTCGGCCTGTCGACGTGGGCGACGACCGCCGCGTACGACGATGTGTTGGTGACAGGCGCGGACGGTGCGGCGCTGCTCGGCGACGACTTCTCCGGTGACGCCTCCAAGTGGACCCACACGGGCGGCGGCAGTTGGAGCGTCCAGGACGGGCAGTACGTGCAGAGCGACGTGGCGGCCGAGAACACCATGGTCTCCGCGGGCGATCCGGCCTGGCACGACTACGACGTGCATGTGAAGGCCACCAAGAAGTCCGGCAAGGAGGGCTTCCTCGTCGCGTTCGGCGTCAAGGACACCGGTAACTACTACTGGTGGAACCTGGGCGGCTGGAACAACACCCAGTCCGCGGTCGAACAGGCCGTGGACGGCGGCAAGTCGACGCTCGTCTCCAAGGCCGGGTCCATCGAGACGGGCCGCGCCTACGACATCGACATCAAGGTGCGCGGCCGCCAGGTGACCCTCCTCCTCGACGGCAAGGAGTGGGGCAGCTTCACCGACGACAAGCCGGCCGAGCCGTTCCGGCAGGTGGTCACCAAGGACAAGAGGACCGGTGACCTGATCGTCAAGGTCGTCAACGCCCAGGCGGCGGACGCCCGTACGGCGATCGACCTCGGCGGCGCGAAGGTCCGCCCGAAGGCCGCGGTGACCACGCTGGCCGCCGCGCCCGACGCCGTGAACACCGAGACGGCCACGGCCGTCGCACCGGTCACGTCCACGTTCTCCGGAGTGGCCGACAGGTTCACGTACACCTTCCCGGCGAACTCGGTCACCTTCCTGCGGATCAGGAAGGGGTGAACCGGCGGGCGGCTCAGGTACCGAAGTACGCCTGGGCCGCCCGCACTCCCTCCGCCAACTGCTTTACTTCCTCGAGGGTGTTGTAGACGTAGAAGGTCGCCCGGGTGGTGGCCGGGACGCCGTAGCGGCGGACGATGGGGCGGGCACAGTGGTGGCCCGTGCGGACCGCGACGCCGCGGTCGTCGAGGACCTGGCCGACATCGTGCGGATGGATGCCGTCGACGGCGAAGGAGACCGCCGAGCCGCGTTCGTCGGTGCCGCGCGGGCCGATGACGCGCACGCCCGGGATCTCCTGGAGGAGTTGAAGTGCCCGCGCGGTGAGGACGTCCTCGTGTGCGGCGACCTCGTCCATGCCGAGAGCCCTCAAGTAGTCGACGGCCGCGGCCAGTCCGACCGCCTGCGGGGCCATCGGGACGCCCGCCTCGAACCGCTGGGGCGGCGGCAGGAACGTCGTACGGTCCATCTCTACGACCTCGATCATCGATCCGCCGGTGAGGAACGGCGGGAGATCCGCGAGGAGTTCGCGTCGGCCCCACAGCACGCCGACACCGTTCGGGCCGAGCATCTTGTGTCCGGAGAAGGCGAGGAAGTCGGCTCCCAACTCCCGTACGTCCACGGGTCGGTGGGGCACGGACTGGGCGCCGTCGACCACCACAAGCGCCCCGACGGCGTGCGCGCGGTCGGCGATCAGCCGTACCGGATTGAGCGTGCCGAGGACGTTCGACTGATGGGTGAGGGCGACGACCTTCGTCCGCTCGTCGAGGAGTTCGTCGATACGGGACAGGTCGAGGCGGCCCTCGTCGGTGAGTCCGAACCAGTCCAGGGTCGCGCCGGTGCGCTCCGCGAGCTGCTGCCAGGGGACGAGGTTCGCGTGGTGCTCCATCTCCGTGACCACGATCCGGTCGCCCGCGCCGAGCCGGTGCGCGTTGCCCAGCCCGTACGCGACGAGGTTGATGCCCTCCGTGGCGTTCTTGGTGAACACGACCTCGTCCTCGTCGGCACCGACGAAGTCCGCGATCGTGCGCCGCGCGCTCTCGTACGCCTCCGTCGCCTCGCCGGCCAGCTGGTGGGCGCCGCGGTGCACGGCGGCGTTGTGCCGGAGGTAGAAGTCCCGTTCGGCGTCCAGGACCTGGAGCGGTTTCTGCGTGGTGGCCCCGGAGTCGAGGTAGATGAGCCGGGCACCGCTGTCCACCGTCCGTCCGAGGATCGGGAAGTCCTTGCGGAGCGTGTCCACGTCGAGGGCCACGGCGATTCACCTCTCACGGTTTCTCAGGTCGTTCAGCGTGAGGAACGCTAGGCATTCTCACGGAGAATCGCAAGCGTTAGCATGAGGTCGTGGATCACGAGGCCCCTCACTACCTGCACCACCTGCAGGTCCCCGGCGAGGAGCGGTTCGTCTCGCTCGCCCTGGTCAACACGCGTTTTGCGCTGAGTCACGGCCCGGTCGACCTGCTCGACGGCACCGAGGCCGCGCACCTGTGGCTCGTACGGCACGGGCTGCTGCCGGACCGCGTGGCGCTGAACGGGCGGCAGGCGGGCAGGCTCCTCGAGCTGCGGGAGGCGTCGCGCGCCCTGTTCGAGGCGCGGGCCGCCGGCGCCGTACCGCCCGGGGAGAGTCTCGACACCCTCAACTCCGCTCTGGGGGCGGCCCCTTCGACTCCACGGCTCGCCTGGACGTCCGACGGGCCGCACCGCGCCGACGAGCCCGACACCGGCAACCCGGCCGCGGCCGCCCTCTCCCTCCTAGCCGAGGACGCCACGGAACTCCTCACCGGCGCCGAGGCCGAACAGCTCACGGAATGCGCGGCCCAGGGCTGCGCCCGCTGGTTCCTGCGCTCCCACGCGGCCCGTCGCTGGTGCACGACGAAGTGCGGCAACCGGGTGCGGGCGGCCCGGGCGTATGCGGCACGCAAGGTTCGCTGAGGGGCCAGTGGCTCCTGGCTTTCAGCCCTCCCCACCCCGGTCCACGGCCCCCGCCGACAGCAGCGTCGTGAACAGCGGCGACGGTGGCAGCCCCAGTTCCGTGTCGAGCAGGGCCGCGAAGGCCCGGTACGTGCGGATCGCCTCTGCCGTATTGCCTTCGGCCAGATGCACCGCCACCACCGCGCGATGGCCACTCTCCCTCAAGGGCTCCACGCGAACGCTCTCCAGTGCGGCCTTGAGCGCCGAGGCGTGGCGGCCGCCGGCCAGGAGGCGGGATGAGAGGGCGTCCAGGGCGTGGAGGCGGAGTTGGCGGAGGCGTTCGCGTTCGAAGTGGACCCAGTCGTCGTTCCAGCCGGGGAGGAGGTCGCCCTGGAAGAGCAGGGCAGGTGGTACGTCGGGACTGGCGTCGTCCAGGGCCCGGGCGTCCACCGTCACGGATTCCGCGAGGGCCAGCATGTCACCGCGGCTCCCCACGACCAGCGGCGGTGAGCACCAGTCCCGGTGCAGCCGCCACAGCGTGGTCCGCAGGCTGCCGTGGGCGCGTTCCTCCGAGACCTCGGGCCACAGCGTGCCGGCGAGGACGGTCCGGGTGGCGTGCCGGTACAGGCCGAGGTAGGCGAGCAGCCGCCGGGCACTCGCGCTGACCTCGACCGGACCGTCGTGTTCGAGCCGGAAGCGGCCCAGCAGTTGCAGCCGCGGGGCCGTCTCCGTGCCCGCCTGGCTCACGCGCCGCGGGCGATGGTGCGCGCGGCGGCGAGGACCCCGGCGGCGTAGCCCTCGATGCGGACGGTGTCGCCGGGCTCCGGAGCTGGCGTGACGGTGACGGACGTATCGCCGTCGGAGACGTCCACCGAGGTGCGGGGGCGGCCCGCGACGAACACGTCGACCCGGTCCAGTCCCTTGGTGCCGATGCGGAGCGTGGCGCCGTCGCGGGTCGCGGTGAGCCGGAACGTGGGCAGGGCCGCGAGGACCTCTCCCGCCTTGGTGAGCAGGTCGGTGTTGTCGTGCAGCACATTGTCGCGGGTCATCCGGTGGCGGATCCCCGGGACCACGCCGAGGTCCTCCACGGGCGTTCCGGCCAGCGCGCCCACCCGGACCGTACGGCGGATCGAGACCCGCATGTTGGCCCCGCCGGGCAGCTCCCGGTAGGGCGAGGCGGTGTCAGCCGGGCCGGGCACCTCGAAGAGCGCCTTGAGCAGGCCGTGGGTCCACACGTTGGCGCCGCCCGCCCCGGTGTTGTCGTCCACGCCGAGGACGGGACCCACGCCGTGGTCCTGGAATCCGGCGGAAAGGATGTCGGTGGCCGAGTAGCAGCGGGCGTTGATGATCAGGACCACCGGGCCCTGGTACTGCTGCCCGATCGAGTTGGCCCCCTCCTCCGGCGTGATGGGGAACGTGGCCGAGAAGGACGCCCCGGTCTCCACCGCCTGCTCCAGCGAGCTGTACCACGGCCCCAGGTCGATCTGCCGGGTCGGGTTGGCGGCGTGACGGCGGCACAGCCGCAGGTTGAGCGGGGTGCTGATGAACTGCGTCGGCTCCGGCACGATCCGGCGCGGAGTGAGGGTCTGCAGCAGGAACTCGGAGGCGAAGATGTGCCCGCCGCCGTTGTCCCGCACGTCCAGCACCAGCCCGTCCTGCGGGATCAGTCCCAGCAGCCGTACGAACTCCACGACGAAGCCGTCCGGGTCGTTGGTGTTGAACGTGAAGATCCGGATGTGGCCGAAGACCCCGGACGGGGTCTGCACGGCCCGGGCCCGGAAGAAGCCGGGCAGGGTCGTCGGGATGTTCTGACCGGCGTCCGCGGGCTCGGTCGTCAGCTCATGGTGCGTGGGCCCGCCGGCCTGCTCCAGCTCCACCACGTCCGGCACGAAGAGCAGCTTGGTCGCGCGGCTGATCTCGTCGCCGACCAGGTCGAGGCCCTGCGCGACGGCCGCGGCGCTCATTCCGTCGGCGTTGACATAGGGAGGCAGGTTGTCGGTGACCTGCCAGGGCAGGCGCAGCTCGCGGGGGTTGCCGTCGGTCCCGGTGCAGCCGACCTCGACCCAGTCCTCGTCCGGCGGCAGGTGCATGACCAGCGGGCGGATGGTCAGGGACTGCAGGCCCCGGGAGTGCCGGGCGGCCGGGTTGCTCCCGGCGAAACGGTCGCCGGCCAGGTCGACCGCGCGCTCCATGGGCACCCCGTTCCAGTGGTGGATCACCACGCCGGGCCCGAAGCCGGGGGCGTCGAAGTCGCGGACGACGTGCGTGACGATGTACCGCGGGCCGTTGGGGTCGTGGTACTCCTCGACCCGGAACGGCAGAAAGGCCACCTTTCCCGCGAAGGGCGTCGGCAGCAGATAGTTGGTGTGCAGGTCGCGCACCGAGTGGAAGATCGAGGACAGGGCCGCGTGGAAGCGCCACTCGGGGTCCATGGTCCCCTCGGTCTGCCGCCCGAGCCGGGTGAGCAGCAGCCGCAGCCGCTGCACCGGGTTCACGGCGTGCATGGCCGTCTTCAGCGGCAGATGGACGTAGTTGTCCTCGAAGAGGACCAGTGCCTGCTCGGTGAGCGTACGGCGTTGCTCCAGGGTCAGTGCGCCGTTCGTGCCGCCCAGGAAGTCGGACAGATCCATCGTCTTCATCGCGTCCCCCGTCGTCTGGTTGCCCGTCCGGATGCGTCGGGCGTTCTCCAGGTGAGCAGAGCGGGGGAGCGGGCGGGACGGCCGTGTCGCGAACTACCTACCCATTGCGCAGACTTGACATATCGGGAGTCATACGGAGTGATGTGCGTCGATACGCCACGTCATACGAACTCCAGCTGAGTTTCCGCCGAAAGCCGCGGATCCGCTGTGAACGCGTACACCGTCACCAGTCTCGGCGCAGCCTCCGCGACCAGCCGGAAGACCGCCCGCCCGGACTTCAGCCGTACGGCGGCCACGTGGGCGTCCGTCTCAGGGCCGAGCAGGGTACCTCCCGTCGAGCGGAGGAAGACCTGGTCGGTGTGGGCGCGGCCCTTTCGGAGGGTGCCGTCCGGGGCCGTCTTGCGGACGGTGATCGTGCAGAAAGCGGCGCCGTCCGCGGGGAGTTGGGGCATGCCGTCGGCGGGGTGCCGGGAGGGGGCGTCGACCTCCAGGGTCAGGGCGGACCCGGTGGCGGCCGCGTCGCTCAGGAACGCGGCGACGGCCTCCTCGGGGGTCAGGGGCAGGGGATTCCGGTGGACGGTCTCCGTGCCCCGCAGCCGGCCGTCGGTGCGGATCTCGTACGACCCCGGCCCTGCCGTGAACTCCGCCGACGGCAACGCGCTGGAGTCCCGGACGAGTTCCTCGCCGTTCCGGGTCAGGCCATCCAGGTGTGGGCCTCGGCGCGGGCCACCACGGTGTTCTCGTCGGCGTCGAGCTCCACCGGGAGGGCGGCCGGGACGGTGGGCTCGGGAGGCTGGATCGGTGGGAGCTCTTCCACGGCGGGTCGCCTTTCAGGATTCGAAGTCGAGGAGAAGGCCGTGCAGTTGGAGCTCGCCGTTCCCGCCGCCCAGTGCGTAGAGGTGGTACGAGTAGCGTGAGGGAACGCGTCGAGGAGTACGCCGAACTCAGGGCCCAGGAACGGCCCCGACGGCTGTGGCGGTCTCGACGCCGGACGTGTGCGAACCCGCCGTCGGCCTGTCGGCCGACCACTACCGGCACTGGGGCCTGACGCACTTCCTCCTCGACGGGCACCACAAACTGGAGGCTGCGGCCACAGTCGGCCGCCCGGTGCAGCTCCATTCGCTCCTGGCCCTGGGCGAGAGCCTGGCCGGATCCGAAGACCTTGCCCGGCTACCCACCCTGCGCACCCGACTCCGCTCGGCCCGAGCGACCGGCACCTGAACCAACGCCGCAGTCCGGCCCATCCGGGGGCATGGCGCGTGAGCACACAAGGCTCACCAGCCTGGGTGTCGTCAGGGCTCCGTGTCAGGGCAGGGCGAGGACGCAGAACTCGTGGCCCTCCGGGTCGGTCAGGCACGTCCACGGGACGTCGCCCTGGCCGAGGTCGAGGTCGGCGGCGCCGAGGGCGCGCAGCCGGGCCACCTCCGCCGCTCTGTCGTCACCGGGGTACGGCAGCAGGTCGAGATGAACGCGGTCCGGCACGGTCTTCACGTCGGGCGTGCGGAGGAACTCGAGATACGGGCCGCCACCCTTGGCGGAGCGCAGCGACGCGTGATCGTCGGTCACCTCGTGCAGGGTCCAGTCCATCGCCTCGCCCCAGAACCGGGCCATGGCCCGAGGATCCACGCAGTCGACCACCACCGCGGCGATCGGCCCGGTGTCCCGGTAGATCTCCCGCGGCTCCAGCACGCAGAACTCGTTGCCCTCGGGGTCGGCGAGGACCGTCCACGGCACGTCTCGCTGACCCACGTCGGCAGGCGTCGCACCGAGAGCCCTCAGGCGCGCGATCAGCTCCGTCTGATGGGCCGCGGAGGTGGTGGCCAGATCGAGATGCGTACGGTTCTTTGTCGCCGCCTTCGGTTCCGGGACGGGTACGACGTCGATGCAGACGGCGACCGGGTGCGGCCAGACGAGTTCGCCATCGGGGCCGCCGCCGGGTCCGACGTAGGTGGTCACGCCGGGGCTGAAAACACTCCAGCCGAGCGCCTCCGCCCAGAACCTGCCGACCGCCAGGCCGTCGAGAGCCTTGATGTTCACCTGAACAGGTCGCAGCGCCATGCCGACGATCCTATGCATCTGCTCTGCGACGGCATCCGCAGGTGGCGGCCCCTGTCCCGCGCCACACTCCTGAGATTGCATAAACGTGCAGCGAAACGTATAGTCATGCCATCCAAGAGGAGGGTTCCATGGCGGTACGTGCGGCAGTGGCCGGAGCGAGTGGGTACGCGGGCGGGGAACTGCTGCGTCTGCTCCTGGCGCACCCCGAGATCGAGATCGGCGCTCTGACCGGAAACTCCAACGCGGGGCAACGGCTCGGTGCGCTGCAGCCGCATCTGCTGCCACTGACCGACCGCGTGCTTCAGGAGACCACACCCGAGGTCCTCGCGGGTCACGATGTCGTCTTTCTCGCGTTGCCCCACGGACAGTCCGCCGCCGTCGCCGAGAAACTCGGGCCCGACGTACTGGTCGTCGACATGGGGGCCGACTTCCGGCTGAAGGACGCGGCCGACTGGGAGCGGTTCTACGGCTCGGCGCATGCCGGGACCTGGCCCTACGGCCTCCCCGAACTGCCGGGTGCCCGCGCTGTGCTGGAGGGGTCCAAGCGCATCGCGGTGCCCGGTTGCTACCCGACGGCCGCCTCGCTGGCGCTCTTCCCGGCGTACGGTGCCGGTCTCGCCGAGCCCGAGGCCGTGATCGTCGCCGCCTCCGGGACCTCAGGAGCGGGCAAGGCGCCCAAGGCACACCTGCTGGGCAGCGAGGTCATGGGCTCCATGTCCCCGTACGGCGTGGGCGGCGTCCACCGGCACACCCCCGAGATGATCCAGAACCTCGGCGCGGCCGCCGGTGAGCCCGTCACCGTCTCCTTCACCCCGACCCTCGCCCCGATGCCCCGCGGCATCCTCGCCACGTGCACGGCGAAGGCCCGCGAGGGCGTCACCGCCGAGTCCGTACGGGCCGCGTACGAGAAGGCCTACGCCGACGAACCGTTCGTGCATCTGCTGCCCGAGGGCCAGTGGCCCGCGACCGCGTCCGTCTACGGTTCCAACGCCGTTCAGGTGCAGGTCGCATTCGACGCTGCCGCGCACCGGATCATCGCGATCAGCGCCATCGACAACCTCACCAAGGGCACCGCCGGCGGTGCCGTCCAGAGCATGAACATCGCCCTCGGGCTCGACGAGGCCACCGGCCTTTCCACGATCGGAGTCGCACCGTGAGCGTCACCGCCGCCAAGGGGTTCACCGCCTCCGGCATCGCAGCAGGCATCAAGGAGAACGGCAACCCGGACCTCGCCCTCGTGGTCAACAACGGGCCCAAACTGGCCGCGGCGGGCGTCTTCACCTCCAACCGTGTGAAGGCCGCGCCGGTGCTCTGGTCGGAACAGGTCCTGAAGGGCGGCGAGTTGACCGCCGTCGTCCTCAACTCGGGTGGCGCCAACGCCTGTACGGGCCCGAAGGGTTTCCAGGACACACACGCCACCGCGGAGAAGGTGGCCGAGTCCCTCAACACCGCCGGGCTGGACGAGACGGGCGGTCACGCCGCAGGCATGATCGCCGTCTGCTCCACGGGCCTCATCGGCCTGCTTCTGCCGATGGACAAGCTTCTGCCGGGCGTCGACAAGGCAGTCGCCCAACTCAGCCCGCACGGCGGCGAGAAGGCCGCCATCGCCATCAAGACCACCGACAGCGTCCACAAGACCTCCGTAGTCAGTGGCAACGGCTGGACCGTCGGCGGCATGGCCAAGGGCGCGGGCATGCTCGCCCCCGGCCTCGCCACCATGCTGGTCGTCCTCACCACGGACGCCGACGTCGAGAGCGGCGTACTGGACAGGGCCCTGCGTGCCGCCACCCGTACGACCTTCGACCGGGTCGACTCCGACGGCTGCATGTCGACCAACGACACCGTGCTGCTGCTCGCCTCCGGAGCCTCCCAGGTCACCCCGGACGAAGCGGAGTTCGCCGAGGCCGTACGGAAGGTCTGTGACGATCTCGGTCAGCAGCTCATCCGGGACGCCGAGGGCGCCAGCAAGGACATCAAGGTCGAGGTGGTCAACGCGGCGAGCGAGGACGACGCCGTCGAGGTGGGCCGCTCCATCGCCCGCAACAACCTCCTCAAGTGCGCGATCCACGGCGAGGACCCCAACTGGGGCCGTGTGCTGTCCGCCATCGGCACGACCCGAGCCGCCTTCGAGCCCGACCAGTTGAACGTCGCGATCAACGGGGTCTGGGTCTGCAAGAACGGCGGCGTCGGCGAGGACCGCGACAAGGTCGACATGCGCTACCGCGAGGTCCACATCGTCGCCGACCTCGCCGCGGGCGCCGAGACCGCCACGATCTGGACCAACGACCTCACCGCCGACTACGTCCACGAGAACAGCGCGTACTCCTCATGAGCACTACCCGCAAGCACACCGCACTGCCCAAGGCGCAGATCCTCATCGAGGCGCTGCCCTGGCTGACGCGGCACAACGGCAGGACGGTCGTCATCAAGTTCGGCGGCAACGCCATGATCGACGAGGACCTGAAGGCCGCCTTCGCACAGGACGTCGTGTTCCTGCGCCAGGCCGGGCTCAAGCCGGTGGTCGTGCACGGCGGCGGCCCGCAGATCAGCGCGGCCCTGGACCGGCACGGCATCGTCAGCGAGTTCAAGGCGGGCCTCAGGGTCACCACCGAGGACGCCATGGACGTCGTACGGATGGTGCTCGCCGGACAGGTCCAGCGCGAGCTCGTCGGACTGCTCAACCAACACGGGCCGCTCGCCGTGGGGTTGACCGGCGAGGACGCGCACACCATCACCGCCACCAAGCACCAGCCCGAGATCGACGGGGAGTTGGTTGACATCGGGCGGGTGGGCGAGATCACCGCGATCGACACGGGCGCGATCGAGGCACTGCTCGCCGACGGCCGGATCCCGGTCGTCTCGTCGATCGCCCGTAGCCAGGACGACGGACATGTCTACAACGTCAATGCTGATACGGCGGCTGCGGCACTCGCTGCGGCGCTGGGCGCCGAAACACTGATGGTCCTCACGGACGTCGAAGGACTCTACGAGGACTGGCCGAACTCCGACGAGGTCATCAGCCGGCTCACCGCGAGGGAGCTGGAGAAGCTGCTGCCCGAACTGGCCAGCGGCATGGTGCCGAAGATGGAGGGCTGTCTGCACGCCGTCCGCAACGGCGTGAACACCGCCCGCGTGATCGACGGCCGGGTCCAGCACTCGATCCTGCTGGAGATCTTCACCGACGAGGGCATCGGCACGATGGTCGTGCCGGACGCGCAAGAGCCGCACGGGCAAGAGCCGCAGGCGCAATCGCCGAACAGGCAAGAGGGGGAAGCCGTATGACCGCCAACGAACAGCTCACCCAGCGATGGCAGGGCGCGCTGATGGACAACTACGGCACCCCGCGGCTGCCCCTCGTCCGCGGCGCGGGCACCAAGTTGTGGGACGCCGACGGCAAGGAGTACCTGGACTTCGTCGGCGGGATCGCGGTCAACGCGCTCGGCCACGCCCACCCGGCGATCGTCGAGGCCGTCAGCCGGCAGATCGCCTCCCTCGGCCATGTCTCCAACCTCTTCGTCGCCGAGCCGCCCGTCGCGCTCGCCGAGCGGCTGCTCCAGCTCTTCGGGCGGGACGGCCGGGTCTACTTCTGCAACTCGGGGGCCGAGGCCAACGAGGGCGCCTTCAAGATCGGCCGGCTCACAGGGCGCGGGCACATGGTCGCCACCGACGGCGGTTTCCACGGCCGGACCATGGGCGCGCTCGCGCTCACCGGCCAGCCGGGCAAGCGGGAGCCGTTCCTGCCGCTGCCGGGCGACGTCACGCATGTGCCGTACGGGGACCCGCAGGCGCTCGCCGCCGCCGTCACCGAGGACACCGCGCTGGTCGTCATCGAGCCGGTCCAGGGCGAGAACGGAGTGGTCGTACCACCGCCCGGTTACCTCAAGGCCGCCCGCGCCATCACCGCCGCCACCGGCACGCTCCTCGTCCTCGACGAGGTGCAGACGGGTGTCGGCCGGACGGGGCACTGGTTCGAGTACCAGGCCCACGAGGGTGTCCTGCCGGACATCGTCACGCTCGCCAAGGGGCTCGGCGGCGGGCTTCCGCTCGGCGCGACCGTCGCCTTCGGCCGGGCCGCGCAGCTGCTGAAGCCCGGCCACCACGGCACGACGTTCGGCGGCAACCCGGTCGCCTGCGCCGCCGGACTCGCCGTCCTCGACACGATCGAGGCGGAGGGGCTGCTGGAGAACGTGAAGCGGACGAGCGAGAAACTGCGCGACGGAATCGAGACGCTCGGCCACCCGCTGATCGACCATGTCCGGGGAGCGGGCCTCCTCCTGGGTATCGTGCTCACCGAGCCGCTCGCGCCCCGTGCGCAGCAGACGGCTCAGGACGCCGGTCTCCTGGTGAACGCGCCCGCCCCCGATGTCGTACGGCTGATGCCGCCGCTGAACGTGAGCGACGACGAGGTGGACGTGTTCCTGCGGGCCCTGCCCGGCGTCCTCGACCAGGCCCGAGACGCCGACGTGGACGGAGCATCCTGAGGAATGGGACGACGACGATGAGTCAGGCGCAGGACCACGAGCACGCGGGGCCCGCGGTCCCGCAGACCCGCACCGCACGCCACCGCCGGATCGTGGACATCCTCAACCGGCAACCGGTGCGCTCCCAGAGCCAGTTGGCCAAGCTTCTTGCCGACGACGGGCTGAACGTCACTCAGGCGACGCTCTCCCGGGACCTGGACGAGCTGAACGCGGTGAAGATCCGCAACAACGACGGCGACCTGATCTACGCGGTGCCGAGCGAGGGGGGTTTCCGTACGCCTCGCGCGCCGCTGGGGGAGTCGGCGAAGGAGGAGCGGATGCGGAGGCTGTCCTCGGAGCTGTTGATCTCCGCGGAGGCTTCGGCGAACCTCGTGGTTCTGCGGACTCCTCCGGGGGCGGCGCAGTTCCTCGCCTCGGCGATCGACCAGGCCGAGCTGCACGACATTCTCGGGACGATCGCCGGGGACGACACGTTGCTGCTGATCAGTCGGAACCCCACGGGTGGACAGGCGTTGGCGGACCACTTGCTGCGGTTGGCTCAGAACCATCATTGAGGTTCGTGATTCGGGTGCGGGTGGGCTGTGGCTGGTCGCGCCCACGCGGCGGAGCCGCATATGTCACAGCCCTGCGCCCCTGAAATGCTCGGCCCGGCCCAGGCGGTCTGCCAGGCCATCCGCGCCCCTAAAAGCTGCCTCAGCTCAGGCCGTTTACTAGGACGCCCGCGGCCCCTGAAAAGCTTGCCCCGGCCCAGGCCGATTGCCAGGGCATCCGCGCCCTGAAGACCCGCTGCAACCCAGGCCGCTCGTCAGGCCATCCCCGCTCCTGGAAACTCGCTGCAACCCAGGCCGCTCGTCAGGCCATCCGCGATCCTGGAAACCCGGCCGAAACCCAGGCCACTCCTCAGGACGTCCGCGCCCCTGGAACCCTCGCCGCCCGCGCGTGCCCGCAGGCTGACTCCGCCTCGGGCCAGGCCGTTCGTCGGGACGCCCGCGCCTCTGAAGCCCCCGGCTGCCCGCGCGCCTGAAGGGTGGCCCCGGACGGATCAGCCCAGCCTGTTGGCCAGGCCGCCCGTGCATCTGACCTCGTCGCCCGCCGTGATCAGTAGGGCCTCGACGTCCGGCAGGGACTCCAGCCAGGTCAGGGCCTGGCGGGAGCCCATGGCGAAGGCTGCTGTCGCCCAGGCGTCGGCCCAGGTGATGCGGGGGCCGACGACGGTCACGGCGACCAGGTCGGTGACCGCGGAGCGGCCGGTGCGCGGGTCCACGATGTGGGTGCCGCGCTCGGCGGAGCCGGAGGTGGCCACGGCCAGCTCGTCGACACCGGCCGCGGAGACCACCGCGGCAAGACCGCCGGGCCGCAGCGGGTCGGAGACGCCCACCCGCCAGGGCCGGTGCGGCCCCGGCACGCCGTACATCTGCACGTCGCCGCCGCCGTTCACGCTGACGCCGCTCGCGCCGGCCGCGACGAGATGCCGGGCCACGCGCTCGACGGCCCAGCCCTTCACCATGCCGGTCGGGTCGATGAGACCCGCGTATCTCGTACTGAACCAGCCGTCGCTCAACCGCTCGGCCTCGGCGCACAGTTCGAGCACCTCGGCGACCTCGGGGTCGCAACTGTCGACGGTCAGCTCGCCGCGCGCCAGCCGGGAGATCTGGCTGTCCTCGCGGTAGGTGCTGAACACCTCGTCCACCGCGTGGAGTTGGGCCACGGCCTCCGCCAACGCGGCCTGTACGGCCCCGGGTTCACCGCCCCGTACGTCGAAGGAGAAGACCGTGCCCATCACCTCCTCCGCGTGACGCACCGCGACGGGCGCCTCGGCGGGTTCGGCCAGTTCGGCCGGCTCGGTCGGTTCAGCCACCGGCCTGGTCCAGGGCCGACTGCAGGGACTCCTTGTAGCCGCCGCTGGTGTACGTGGCGCCGGACACTGCGTCGATGTCGGCACTGCCCGCCGCGACCGCGGCCTGGTTGAGCTTGGGCACCGCGTCACCGCT
>NZ_JAPWHT010000224.1:0-16476 GCF_027270795.1 Streptomyces sp. ActVer | reverse complement strand
CGCCGCGGCCACGGCCATGGCGCCGACCACGGCTTCACGATGCTGGTGCGTGGGATAGGCCGAGATCTCGGCCTGGTGCGTGGCCTGCTCCGGATCGTCCGCGTACCAGGCGCCCAGGGGGGCGATCCTCATCGCCGCGCCGTTACCCCACGAGCCCTGTCCCTTGAAGAGGGCCGAGGCCAGCTCGCGCCAGTCGCCACCCTCCCGGACCTGTCGCAGCAGACGGTTGACCGCCGGGCCGTAGCCGCGGTCGAAGTCGTGGTGCTCGGCGAAGGAGCGGGCCAGCGCGTCCTGGTCGATGCGGCGGTGGACGGACAGAGTGGCCACTACGGAGGAGGCCATTTCCGTGTCGTCGGTCCACTGCCAGGGGCCCGGCGGCAGCCCGCGACGCTTGAGCAGCGGATAGTTCGCGGGCACGAAGAACTGCGAGCCCAGCGCGTCCCCGACGGCAAGTCCGCGCAGGCTGGCCAGGGCTCGGTCCAGGCGCCCGTCGGGAGAGGAGTCAGCGGTCATCGCCCTGCCACTCTATCCGGTGACTCCGTACGGTTCCGGATCACGCCAGCGTTCGAAAGGACGGTCAAGCGTGTACTTGCCATCCTCCCCGAGAACGAGCATGCGCACCTCCGCGTTCCCCGGGTTCGACAGCGACTCGAATTCCGCGACCGTCCAGTGGAACCAGCGCATGCAGAACAGCCGCATGGCGAGGCCGTGGGTCACGAGGAGCACGTTCGGCGGGTGATCGGGGTCCTCGAAGCTCCGGAAGAGGCTCTCCAGGAAGCCGCCGACCCGGTCGTACACATCGGCACCGGACTCGCCCTGCGCGAAGCGGTAGAAGAAGTGCCCGTACGCGTCGCGGTACGCCTTCTGCAGCCGTACGTCGTCCCGGTCCTGCCAGTTTCCCCAGTCCTGTTCGCGCAGCCGGGGCTCCTCGCGTACGCGTACCTTCCCGGGGTCGAGGTGGAAGGCCCGGAAGGTCTCGTGCGTGCGGCGGTACGGGGAGACGTAAACGCTTACGCGCTCCTCTCCGAGGACCTCTCGGATCCGCGTACCGGTCTCCTCCGCCTGTCGCCACCCCTTCTCGGTGAGCGCCAGAGCATGGTCGGGTTCGCGTTCGTACACCGAGTCATCGGCATTGCCCACCGACTCGCCGTGCCGGACAAGGACGATGCGCCGTGGACGTGCCATACCGGAACCCTAGATCGAGTTGCGCCCGATCGAGCACTCGTACGGGCTCTATACGGCACAGGTCACATAAATCGCGCGCGTCTCAGACCGTCCAGGAGGGTTCCAACTGGACGATGTCGCCCGTGAGCGCCGCGACGTCCGCCTCGAGCTGGGCCCGCAGGGCGAGCCGCTCCACACGCTCGGCCCGGTATTTGCCGTGCTCGGCGGCCGACTGCCACATGGACAGGACCAGGAACTCGTGGCCGGGCGCCTCGCCGAACAGGCCCCTCACCATGCCGGGCGAGCCGGCCATCGCCGGGTTCCACACCTTCTCCTGCATCAGCGCGAAGTGCTCGGCGCGCTCCTCGTGGACGCGACAGTGCGCCACCCGTACCAGATCGGTCTCCGTGAAGCGCGGCTCGAAGCCGGTCTTCACGTCGAAACGGTGATCGAAGAGTTTGCTCTGCGCGTCCTTGAAGGTGCCCGACTGAGCAGCGGCCAGCCGGTCATGGGAGCGCGCCATGAAGGAGTCGTAGAAGGCACGGCTCTCCCAGAAGGCGAAGATGTGGGCCACTCCGGGCCTTCCCCGGCTCCAGCCCCCGCCCTGCCCCCGGAAACCCGGCTCCCCCAGAAGTCCCGCCCATTTCCGCTGCCCCCGTTCAAAACCGCGGCGGTCCACCACGGTGCAGCGAATCCACTTGACCAGCACCGCGCCATCGTACGGCCCAGGAACGTGGCGTCGGTCACGCTCGGGCGGACTGTGGCCGCCCGAGCGCCCCCGTGTGCGTGGCACGATGGGCAACACGCCTCACCTGCCAGGCAGTTGAGGCGCCCGACACAGGGTGACCACGAGGGGAGAACCGGTGAACGGCCTCAACAAGGGCATCAACAAGGTCGAGATCTCGGTGAAATGGGATCCCAGTCCCGCAGGCGAACCGGCCACCGATCTCGACATCGTCGCCGCCACCTACCTCGCGACCGACACACACAAAGACCCTGACTACGTAGTGCACTTCGACAGCCGCTCGCCGGACGGCACGATCTATCTCAACCGGGACAGCAAGGACGGCAAGGGCTTCGGCTGGGACGAGGTGATGACCCTGGAGCTCACCCGCCTCGACAAGCGGTACGCGCGCGTGGTCGTCGGCGTCGCCATCCAGCAGCGCTCCGGACGGTCCACCTTCGTCGGCGTGCACAACCCGGGCCTGCGGATCCGCGAGGGCTACAACGTCCTGGCCGAAGGCGATTTCGGCAGCGTTCTGGGGTCGACGGCCACCACGGTCGCGGACTTCGTACGCGACGGCTCCGGGGAGTGGACCTTCCGATCGGACATCCGCGGCTTCGACGCCGACCCGGCGACCTTCGCCAGGATCATGGGCAGCGCCCAGGAGTCCTGACCGAAGCGCTCACGCACGCCGAAGGGGCGGTACGGCCGGTGGCCGTACCGCCCCTCACGGTTTGTGGATCAACTGCGGGTGCGGATCAGCTGCAGCCGCTGGTCGAGCCGCAGCCCTCGCAGATGTAGCAGGAGCCGGCCCGCTGCATCTTCGTGCCGCAGGAGAAGCACAGCGGGGCGTCCGCCTGGATGCCCAGCTGCATCTCCACCAGTTCGGCGCTGGTGTGGGCCTGCTGCGGAGCGGGCTTGGCCGCCTCGACCGCTGCCTTCGGCGTGGCGACGGCCTTCAGCTCCTGCGCGCGGGGCGCGGACTGGGCGAGACCCTCGACGTCCAACTCGTCGTCGGTCGGCTCGTACGAGCCCGTCTCCAGGTGGCGCTGACGCTCGTCGGCGGAGTGGATGCCGAGCGCGGAGCGCGTCTCGAAGGGCAGGAAGTCGAGCGCCAGGCGGCGGAAGATGTAGTCGACGATCGACTGCGCCATCCGCACGTCCGGGTCGTCCGTCATACCGGCCGGCTCGAAGCGCATGTTGGTGAACTTCGAGACGTACGTCTCCAGCGGCACGCCGTACTGCAGGCCCACGGAGACGGCGATCGAGAAGGCGTCCATCATGCCCGCGAGGGTGGAGCCCTGCTTGGACATCTTCAGGAAGACCTCGCCGAGACCGTCGTCCGGGTAGGAGTTGGCGGTCATGTAGCCCTCGGCGCCGCCCACCGTGAAGGAGGTGGTGATGCCGGGACGTCCCTTGGGGAGGCGCTTGCGGACCGGGCGGTACTCGACGACCTTCTCGACCGCGGTACGGATGGTCTCCTCCGCCTTGGAGGTGACCTCGGCCTTCTCCTTGTCCTTGGTCTTCGCCGAGAGGGGCTGGCCGACCTTGCAGTTGTCGCGGTAGATCGCGAGCGCCTTGACGCCCATCTTCCACGCCTCGAAGTAGACCTCTTCGACGTCCTCGACGGTCGCCGTCTCCGGCAGGTTGACCGTCTTGGAGAGCGCGCCGGAGATCCACGGCTGGATCGCGGCCATCATGCGGACGTGGCCCATCGCGGAGATGGAGCGCTCGCCCATGGCGCAGTCGAAGACCTCGTAGTGCTCGTGCTTGAGGCCCGGGGCGTCGACGACATTGCCGTGGTCGGCGATGTGGGCGACGATCGCCTCGATCTGCTCCTCCTGGTAGCCCAGGCGGCGCAGGGCCTGCGGGACGGTGCCGTTGACGATCTGCATCGAGCCGCCGCCGACCAGCTTCTTGAACTTGACCAGCGCGAGGTCGGGCTCAAGACCGGTGGTGTCGCAGGACATCGCGAGACCGATGGTGCCGGTCGGGGCGATGACCGAGGCCTGCGCGTTACGGAATCCGTTCTTCTCGCCGAGGCGCAGCACGTCCTGCCAGGCCTCCGTGGCGGCGGCCCAGACCGGCGAGTCCAGGTCGTCCACGCGGACGGCCACGGCGTTGGCGTCGGAGTGCTGCTTCATGACCCGCTGGTGCGGCTGCGCGTTGCGGGCGTAGCCGTCGTACGGGCCGACGACCGCGGCGAGTTCGGCGGAGCGCTTGTACGAGGTGCCGGTCATCAGCGAGGTGATGGCGCCGGCGAGGGAGCGGCCGCCGTCGGAGTCGTACGCGTGGCCGGTCGCCATCAGGAGCGCGCCGAGGTTGGCGTAGCCGATGCCCAACTGGCGGAAGGCGCGGGTGTTCTCGCCGATCTTCTGCGTCGGGAAGTCCGCGAAGCAGATGGAGATGTCCATCGCGGTGATGACCAGCTCGACGACCTGCGAGAAGCGCTCCACCTCGAAGGACTGGTGGCCGAGGCCGTCGTCCTTCAGGAACTTCATCAGGTTCAGCGAGGCGAGGTTGCAGGACGTGTTGTCCAGGTGCATGTACTCGCTGCACGGGTTCGAGCCGTTGATCCGGCCGGACTCCGGGCACGTGTGCCAGGCGTTGATGGTGTCGTCGTACTGGATGCCGGGGTCGGCACAGGCCCAGGCCGCCTCGGCCATCTTGCGGAAGAGCTCCTTGGCGTCGACCTCCTCGATGACCTCGCCGGTCATGCGGGCACGCAGGCCGAACTTGTCGCCGTTCTCCACGGCCTTCATGAACTCGTCGTTCACGCGGACCGAGTTGTTGGCGTTCTGGTACTGGACGGACGTGATGTCGTCGCCGCCCAGGTCCATGTCGAAGCCCGCGTCGCGCAGGGCGCGGATCTTCTCCTCTTCCTTCACCTTGGTCTCGATGAAGCCCTCGATGTCGGGGTGGTCGACGTCGAGGATGACCATCTTGGCCGCGCGGCGGGTGGCGCCGCCCGACTTGATCGTTCCTGCGGAGGCGTCGGCACCGCGCATGAAGGAGACGGGACCCGAGGCGTTGCCGCCCGAGGAGAGCAGTTCCTTGGAGGAACGGATCCGGGAGAGGTTCAGGCCGGCGCCCGAGCCGCCCTTGAAGATCATGCCCTCTTCCTTGTACCAGTCGAGGATCGACTCCATGGAGTCGTCGACGGCCAGGATGAAGCAGGCGGAGACCTGCTGGGGCTGGGGCGTACCGACGTTGAACCACACCGGGCTGTTGAAGCTGAAGATCTGGTGCAGGAGGGCGTAGGCCAGCTCGTGCTCGAAGATCTCGGCGTCGGCGGGCGAGGCGAAGTACTTGTTGTCCTCGCCGGCCTTCCTGTACGTCTTCACGATGCGGTCGATGAGCTGCTTGAGGCTCACCTCGCGCTGCGGGGTGCCCACAGCGCCGCGGAAGTACTTACTGGTGACGATGTTGACCGCGTTCACCGCCCACTCGGCGGGGAACTCGACGCCACGCTGCTCGAAATTGACCGAGCCGTCGCGCCAGTTGGTCATGACGACGTCACGGCTCGCCCACTCGACCTCGTCGTACGGGTGCACACCCGGAGTCGTGTGGATCCGCTCGATGCGCAGTCCCTTGTTCGCCTTCGTCCCCTTGGCTCGGGAACTCCGTGCCGGACCGCTCGCCGTCTCTGTCATGCCGCCTCCCTGTATCGGGCTAAAACGCCCAGAAGTGCCTCGTTCTTCCCGTGGCACGGTGTCTGTCTGAATGCCACGAGCCACGCGTACGCGTCCGCTCGCAACAGGTCTGTGGTCGCCGCCGTCCGGGCCGGACCGGCCCCTCTCGTCAGTCGGCGGCGCTGGCGGGCACGGGGACTTCGACAGTCACTCCGGACCCGCGGTCGATTCCCTGACACTCCTGGCCCGCGCCTTCGTCGGCCTCGGCGGGGTGCTGCGTCTCTTCCCTGAGTTCAGTGATGGCGGCCTCGAAGTCCTCCAGCGAGTCGAACGCCCGGTACACGGACGCGAAACGCAGATAGGCGACGAGGTCGAGCTCCTGCAAGGGGCCGAGTATGGCCAGTCCCACGTCGTGGGTGGTCAGTTCGGCGCTTCCGGTGGCCCGCACCGCCTCCTCGACCCGTTGGCCGAGCTGAGCGAGTGCGTCCTCCGTGACAGGCCTTCCCTGGCACGCCTTGCGCACACCGTTGATGACCTTGGTACGACTGAAGGGCTCGGTGACTCCGGACCGCTTGACCACCATGAGCGAGCACGTCTCCACGGTCGTGAAACGACGGGAGCAGTCGGGACACTGGCGGCGCCTGCGGATCGACGTACCGTCGTCCGTCGTACGGCTGTCGACGACACGGCTGTCGGGGTGCCTGCAGAAGGGGCAGTGCATCGAACTCCAACCCTCCTTACACAAGCACGACTCAATAGCCTCGTCAGGGCCCTTGGGCCCCTCGAAGCAGCCCCCAGCATAGGCGATGACCATGGGTCCGGAAGACCGGGGGACCACAACTTCTGGGCTGCTGTTGCAATCCAACCACTAGATGTGGGGATTGACTCGTAAATTCGCACCCGGCGCGCGTGTCGCACTCGTATTGGCATGTGCCGCACGGCCATACCCGTGAGAGGCGTACGGGGATACGGTGGGCGCCACAGGGGCAGGGGGCCGGTTCCCAGCCGACGGGACACCTGGTGGCAGACTGACCCTCGCCCCGCTCCGGCCCACAAGGCCATCGCCCCCGGCGGTGAAGAGTACAGCAATGAGCGCTTTTGTCCGCCCGGTGCAGCGTTAGCCATACACCCAGACATGTGATCGCGTCAGGCCATCCACACTTTTTCACTCGAACGTGTGTTTGGCGCAACCTTTCGAAAGCAACTACCGTTGTCCAGCAGGGAGACGAACGAGAGGGGCCGACGTGACCACCACCGCAGACAGTGCCACCATCACTGCCCAGGACCGCTCCCAGGGCCGATTTGAGCCGGTGCATGCCATGAATGAAGTGAACCAGGAGGGGCCCAAGCCCACACGCTCCCTGCCGGGCCGACCTCCAGGTATCCGGGCGGACAGCTCCGGACTCACCGACCGGCAGCGCCGGGTGATCGAGGTCATCAGGGACTCCGTGCAGCGGCGCGGATACCCGCCGTCGATGCGGGAGATCGGACAGGCCGTCGGCCTCTCCAGCACATCCTCGGTCGCACACCAGCTGATGGCACTGGAGCGCAAGGGCTTCCTGCGCCGCGACCCGCACCGACCGCGAGCATACGAGGTCCGGGGGTCCGACCAGTCCACCGCTCAGCCCACCGACACGGCGGGCAAGCCGGCCGCGTCGTACGTCCCGCTGGTCGGCCGGATCGCCGCCGGTGGCCCGATCCTCGCCGAGGAGTCGGTCGAGGACGTGTTCCCGCTGCCCCGGCAGCTGGTGGGTGACGGCGAGCTGTTCGTCCTGAAGGTCGTCGGAGACTCGATGATCGAGGCCGCGATCTGTGACGGAGACTGGGTGACGGTCCGCCGCCAGCCGGTCGCGGAGAACGGCGACATCGTGGCGGCCATGCTGGACGGCGAGGCCACGGTCAAGCGCTTCAAGCGCGAGGACGGCCACGTGTGGCTGCTCCCGCACAACTCCGCGTACCAGCCGATCCCCGGCGACGAGGCCACCATCCTCGGCAAGGTCGTGGCGGTGCTGCGGCGGATCTGACTCCGCCCCTGACCGGGCCCCGGGACCCCTGCGCCGGTTCCGGGGCCCTGTGCTGTCCCCATGTGCGCACGTCAGTGGGCTGCCCCGGCCTCAGCCGGGGCAGCCCACTGACGTCTACGCCTCTTCTGCCTTCGCCTCTTCGGTCGTCTGTTCCGCTTCTGCGTTCTGTTCCGCCTTCTTCGCCACCTCGTCGATGGCGGCCAGGGACCTTCGCACCTGGTTACGGTCCGTCGTGAACCAGAAGTCGGGCAGTGACGCCTTCAGATAGCTGCCGTAGCGAGCCGTGGCGAGCCGCTGGTCCAGCACGGCGACCACACCGCGGTCCCCCGTCGCCCGTACGAGACGGCCGGCGCCCTGGGCCATCAGCAGGGCCGCGTGGGTAGCAGCAACGGCCATGAAGCCGTTGCCCCCGGCGTCCTCGACCGCCTTCTGGCGGGCGCTCATCAGCGGGTCGTCGGGGCGGGGGAAGGGAATCTTGTCCATGACGACCAGCTGGCAGCTGGCACCCGGGACGTCCACGCCCTGCCAGAGCGAGAGCGTGCCGAAGAGGCAGGTCTTCGGGTCCGCCGCGAAGTTCTTGATCAGCTCGCCGAGTGTCTCCTCGCCCTGGAGCAGGATGGGGAACTCCGGGATGCGGGAGCGCAGTTCCTCCGCGGCGAGCTGGGCTGCCCGCATCGAGGAGAACAGGCCGAGTGTGCGGCCGCCGGCGGCCTGGATCAGCTCGGTGAGCTCGTCGAGCATGTCCCCGCGGTCGCTGTCACGCGCGGGGCGCGCGAGGTGCTTCGCGACGTACAGGATGCCCTGCTTGCCGTAGTCGAAGGGTGAACCGACGTCGATGCCCTTCCAGGGCGGGATGTCCTCGCCCTCGATGCCTTCCGGGGCCAGGCCCAGTGAGGCACCCACGCCGTTGAAGTCGCCGCCGAGCTTGAGCGTGGCCGAGGCCAGGACGACGGAGCGGTCGGTGAAGAGCTTCTCGCGCAGGAGGCCGGACACGGACATCGGGGCGACCCGCAGGGAGGCTCCGAAGCGGTCGTGCCGCTCGTACCAGACGACGTCCCACTCCGAGCCGTTCGTGATCCGCTCCGCCACGTCGTGGACCGACTCCACGGAGGCGAGGGCCTGTTTACGGACCGCGTCCTCGTCGCCGACGGACTTGTCGCGGGTCGCGCCGATCGCCGAGATGACCGTACGCGCGGCGTCCCGCAGGGCCATCAGCGCGTATCCGAGATCCTCGGGGACCTCCTCCAGGCGACCGGGCAGAGCCAGCTCCATCAGGCGCTCGAAGCCCTCGGCGGCCGTCTGGAGCTGGTCGGCCGCCTTCTCGTTGACGAGCTTCGCGGCGCGGCGCACGGCGCGGTTGACCTGGCCCGGAGTGAGCTCGCCGGTCGCGACTCCGGTGACGCGGGAGACCAGCTCGTGCGCCTCGTCCACGATCAGCACCTCGTGCTGCGGGAGGACCGGGGCGCCTTCGATGGCGTCGATCGCGAGGAGGGCGTGGTTGGTGACGACGACCTCGGCGAGCTTGGCGCGCTCGCGGGCCATCTCGGCGAAGCACTCCGCTCCGTAGGCACACTTCGAGGCGCCGAGGCACTCCCTTGAGGACACCGAGATCTGTGACCAGGCCCGGTCCGAGACACCGGGGGTGAGATCGTCGCGGTCGCCCGTCTCGGTCTCGTCCGCCCAGTCCCGCATCCGCAGCAGGTCCTGGCCCAGCTTGCTGGTGGGAGCGGCCGCCTCGAACTGGTCGAAGAGGCCGTCCTCCTCGTCCTGCGGGACGCCTTCGTGGAGGCGGTGCAGGCACATGTAGTTCGACCGGCCCTTGAGCATCGCGAACTCGGGGCGGCGGCGCAGCAGCGGATGCAGCGCGTCCACCGTGCGCGGCAGGTCCCGCTCCACGAGCTGGCGCTGGAGCGCCAGGGTCGCCGTCGCCACGACGACCCGCTCCCCGTGCGCGAGCGCGGGCACCAGGTAACCGAGCGACTTTCCGGTACCCGTGCCGGCCTGGACCAGCAGATGGGAGCCGTCGTCGATGGCCTGCTCGACGGCTTCGGCCATGGTCACCTGGCCAGGGCGCTCCGTACCGCCGACGGCTGTAACGGCGGCATGCAGGAGTTCGGGGAGTGAGGGCTCTGTCATAGCCCGACCACCCTACGGGGCCGCACTGACAACCGGGCGATCAAGGCCGGGGCGAGGGACGCGATCAAGACGGGTGCACGGTCGGTGACACGGTGGGTGAGATGACCGGTGAAGTGATCGGTGAAGTCGTTGGTGACGTCATGGGTGATGCGGTCATTGATCATGGCTGGTGCAGCGGGTTCGGAACGGTGCCGTGCACGGCGGCGTGCGGGCGCTGGGGGCGGTCGCGGTAGCCGTCCAGGTGCAGTCGGTTGCGGTTGAGGCACAGCCGCTCGATACGCGGAGTGAGCAGGTCGAACGCTTCGTAGCGCTCCTTGAGCTCCGGGAAGAGCCTGTGGTGACGGAGGATCTCCGCCCGGACGAGCGACCAGAACTCGGCCTCCGGAACACCCAGTTGTGCCTCGCAGAGCGGGGCCAGATAGCGGAAGACACCGACGAAGAGCCCGGAGTGGATGAACTGAGTGAGGAAGGCGGCCGGTTCCGTGAGCAGCACGGCCCGTACGTCGTCCGGCATGGACGCGTGCTCGGGAAGCCGCTCGGCGCTGACGTTCACGTCGTCCACGAAGTCCTTCACCGCGAGTCGCACGGGTACGTCGTGGTCGTCGAAGACAACGATCGCGTTCTCGCCATGTGGGCTGAACACAGTGCCGTAGCGGTAGAGGAAGTGCAGCAAGGGCGGCAGCAGCGCGGCGAAGAGACGGCGCAGCCAGATCCGCGGGGCGAGGCTCGAGCGCTCGACGAGCTCCGCCGTGAAGGCCCGGCCGTCTGGGTCGGTGTGCAGGAGAGCGGCCAGAGTGCGGGCGCGTTCGCCGGGCGCCAGATGGCGGCAGAGCGGCTCACGCCAGATCGCGCCGAGCAACTCCTTGTACTGGTACGGGACTTCCGGAAGCGTGTCGTACACGGGGTGCCCGACCGTGACGGACGCGACCTCGCCGAGGAGGATCACCCCGCAGGTGTCACGCAGGAAAGGGTCCGCGTCGCGCAGGCCGTGCATCCAGGCGGTGACGGCGGGTGCCGCGAGAGTGCGCTCCGTCGGAAGGCCGCGCCACACCAGGGTGTTGAGGACGGACAGCGGCAGTTTGACGGTGTGCCGGTCCGGGCGTGAGGTGTTGAGGAAGGTACGGACCGACTGCTGGGGCAGGCGTAAATCGGCGTCCGGGGGCAGCGGCACGATGGCACCGGCGGCGACGGAGGGCGCGAAGAGCGGCAGCACGACGTCGTTCCACTGCCAGGGGTGCACGGGCAGGTAGAGGTACGACTCCGGCGTGAGCCCACGCGCGCGTAGTGCGGCGTCGTAGGACTCCCTGGTGGCGGGGTCGAGTTCGCGCGCGTAGAGCTCGTCCGCGGTCTCCAGGCCCGCGACACCCCTGTATGTGGCCAGCGAGGTGTGCACCGCGATCCACGGCAGAGCCGTCCCTCTGCGACCCTCGGGTGCCCAGTGGGCGGCGTCCGTGGCCGAGAAGCCGAGGCGCCCTTTGTTGAGCACGATCCAGGGGTGGCCCGTCTGATGGCCTTCCAGCTCGGCGTATCCGAGGTCGGCCAGCCGGGCGGCGGGCAGCGCTGTGTGGTCGAGGCGCGCGTCCGCGGCGAGTGTGGTGGTCAGTTCCCTGATGACGTGCCCGAGGGTGGCGCCGTCGAGCCCGAGGGTGGCGCGGGCTCGGGTGAGGAAGTCGAGGGGGTCGGTGTAGGGGCTTGGGGCTTGCGGTCCCGCGGTCTCGCCGGTCGCTCCCGTTGCCTCGGTCAAGGTGAGTGAGGAGGGATCGACCCGCCAGCTGTCGTACGCGCCGCGCCGGGCCCGGAAGGCGATGGTGCCGCCGGCGTCGAGGCGGAGGGTGTACGAACGCTCGTCGTCGGCTCCTGCGGCGGGCGGCGAATCGTCTCCTCTGGGGCCCTGCGCTCCGACCGGTGCCGTGACCTCGGGAGCACAGGTGGCTGCCGCGGCCTCACCAGGGCGGTTCCCGTCCGCCTCGGGTACCAGGATCTCCTCGTGCGCGAACTCCCCGATCATCTTGGCGAGCAGGCGGCGCCCCGCTCTTTCCCATCGCTCCGGGCTCAGTTCGGGCGGGTCGTAGAGCCACGACGGCCCTCCGGGAGTCGGGGCGGCGGACGGGTTCGGCACGGGGACTCCTCGACTGGGAACCTGATCGGGGCGAGCGGTGTACTAAAAGTGACGGCGCTACAACAGATCGCGCAGGGCCCGGTCCCGGACCATGAGGGCTGCCTTCTTGTCGGGCAGATCGACCTCTGCGGAGAACCGGAAGCCGGCACTGAGAAAGGCGGACACGGAGGGGATGTTGCGGAGGTCGGGTTCAGCGATGACGCGTGCGCATGAGGGACGACGGTCGAGGACCAGATCGGAGACGGCTCTGAGCAGAGTCGTGCCGAGCCCACGCCCGCGATTGGCGACACCACCGATGAGGAGGTGGATACCGGTGTCGTGAAGGCGGGCGGGGTAGTGGCGGGCCAGGGGGTCGAGGTCCGCCCGGTAGATCTCCCAATAGCTCATCGGCGTGCCGTCCAGCACGCCGAGGCAGGGGACGCTGCGCCCGTCGCCGCCGAGCTGGGCGCGTAGGTGGTCCTCAGTCGCCGTCCCGGGTCCGGAGAGCTCCCAGAAAGCGGCCACGGCAGGGTCGTTCATCCAGCGGCTGATGAGCGGGAGGTCTCGGTCGAGGTCTACGGGGACGAGGTGGAAGACGCCCGCGGCGGTGGCGGTCGGTCCCCAGTCACCGACGCGGTCGAGCAGGTCGTCACCGGCCGGGGCGACCGGGGCCGGCCACGCTGTGCCCGGCGCCGAGGCCTGCGCCGTGCCCACCGTGCTCCGGCCCCCGCCGTTCCGCTCTGCCCGTTCCGCGGCTCCCCGGGCCGTTTCGGCCTTCGCTCCCCCGGCCGTCTCGCCCTTCGCTTCCTCGGCCTTCCCGGCGAAGAGCGCGAGGAATTCGTCGGGCAGGCGCAGATCGAGGGTGTCCTCGGCGTCCGCACCGGGACCCGTGTCGCAGCCGGCGGTGGTGTAGGGGGCGGTACCGGCGTCGGTGCTCGCATCGGTGGGAGGCACGGCGACGCTCCTCTCAGGAGACGGGGTGGGTCATGTTCCTCAGGAATGAAGGGGGTTGGCGATGGTGACGTATACGGACTGGGTGTCGACCGGACCGACGAGTTCGTCGAGGCCGTGCAGCCGGGTCAGCAGGTTGGCCTTGCAGCGCAGAACGGGTGAGTCGAGCAGTTGGGCGGGCAGGGAGGTACGCAGCCGGGCGGGCCCCGAGGCGACGTCGGCGAGGAACCGGCGGAAGGCGGCGAGCAGCAGCCGTTCGTCGGCCAGGCGCTGGGAGCCGAAGGCCCCGATGAGGCCGAGCACGTTGTTGATGCCGAGGTAGTAGGCGAAGCGCTCGTCGGTGACCTCGTCGGAGACGAAGGTGTCGCTCTGTTCGCCGATGCCGGGAAGGCGTTTGCCCAGTTCCGCGCGCCGGGACTCGCGGAAGTAGTAGCCCTGGTTGTCTCGGTAGCGGCCGCCCGTGGGCCAACCTTCCTGGTCCAGCAGGAGCAAGGTGTTCTGTTGGTGCGCCTCCAGCGCGATGCCCGCCTCGCTGTCCAGCCAGAGGACGGGGCGGACGACCTGCTCCAGGTAGCGCAGGAACCACTCGGCTGCGACGGCACCGCGCGGTCGGCCCGTGCGGCCGGCGAGCAGGGTGACGATCTCGGTGAGCCTGGCCCGTGTCGTGGTCCTGCTCTGCTCGGGGTGTTGCTGTCCGGTGGGCTGGGCCTGGGGCCTGGGCGAGACCAGTCCGGCGACGCACGAGACGTCGTCCGTCGGCGTGAACGGATTGTGGCGGATCATCACGTCGAGGCCGGGCACGGGGTTGCCGTCCGGGTCGTTCACCGCGAGCCAGGCCGGGTCGCGGACGATGTCGAAGCCCGGGTGGACTGCCTGCCACTGCTCGGCGAGGCCGCCGCGCAGCAGCCGGTGGACCTCGACACCGCGGTGGAGTTCCTTGCGGAGGTTCTCCCGGCGGGAGTTGGTGATCCGCAGGCCCAGCGACAGCTTCAGCATCGCGGGGGCGTCGGAGCGGTAGAGAGTGCGTACGGAGGAGGTGGGGTGCCAGGGGGAGCCATGAGGACCGAGGTCCAGGAGCAGTCCGGCGTCCAGAAGTTTCGCCGTATCCGGGCGGTGGCGGATCTCGCGGACCTGCCAGGGGTGCATCGGCAGCGCGGCGTATCCGTCGGGCAACCGCAGTCCGGCACCGGCGAGCCGGGGCGTGAGCTGCTCTGCGGGCACGAGGCGGCCTCGCTCGGTCCAGGCCGAGTCGGTGGCGAGCGCGGAGAGGGCGACAGCCATCCAGTGCAGAGGGAAGGAGCCGCGCAACTCGGGTGAGTAGAGCCGGGTTTCGGCCCCGGAGAGTCCCTCGCGGCTCTTTGGAGTGGGGTGCAGCGGGTGGCCGAGCAGCAGCGCCTGCTCGGCCGAGAGGAAGAGGTCGGGGCCGTCGGCGGGGTTCTCCCTGCGGTCCGTGATGAAGAGGACGGTCCGTCCTACGGAGCCGGCGACTCGGCCGACCAGGTCACCGCCGCCGGCCGAGTTGTGGGACTGGGACTGGGCGGGAGCGTCCGTCGTGGCGGGGGCGTGGGGCTCAGCAGGAGTGTCCGCGGCGTCGGAGGCGTGGGGCTCAGCAGGAGCGTCCGTCTCGTCGGATGCACTTGGCTCGGCGGGAGCGTCCGGAGCGGTGAGGGCGGTCGGCCGGGTGGGCGCACCGGTCGTCGGGGTCTCGCGTCCCAGGAGGGCCGCGAGGGTGACCGCGTCTGTGGGAGGTGCCTGGTCGGGGGCGTCGGAGAGGTAGGGAGGGCCGAGGCGGTGCCATCCCGTGTGAGACCAGTAGTGGACGGGAACGACGAGGGCTGTGCCGCTCGCGGGAAGGGGGATGCGGAGGGTGCCGTCGTCCGGGGCGGCGAGGTCGTGCTCGCGTACCCAGCAGCGCAGCAGGTTCTCGATGGCGGCGGCCTGGGCCGCGGTGTGGGGATCGGGGTGTTCCAGCAGGTCGGTGGTGGCGCCGCGCAGCCGTTCGGACTCCTGGGACCCGGTCTTCTGCCTGGGGACCGATTCGGTCCCCGACCCGAGCGGGGCCTGTGTGCCGCGCCCTCCTCGCTCGTGGGTGTAGGGGTGGCCGTCGGGTGCGGGGATGGCGTTCAAGAGGCTTCCTCGGGGGTGGTTCAGGTTCGTGCGGCGACGAACCGGGGCTGTTCCGGCGTGCGTTGGACCCGTGCTGTTCCTGGTCGATGCGGGTGCGGGAGTCGTCTGGTTTCGGAGGTGGGGGGTGCCGGGAGATGGAGGAGGCAGTTCTGGTGTTGCCTTGCGGGTTTCGCCGGAGGACGACGGCCGCGGGGCCCCACGGCCGAGCCGTCCACTGGGCGGACCAGCTATCCGGAGCGCTCGGCCCGTTGGGCGTGCTCTGCCTGTCGGGCGTGCCCGGTTGCTGTCCGCCGGGTGCTCTCGGCCGCCGGGCCGGTGGCAGCCTTCGCGACCTCCGCCACCGCGTCGGACAGCCGGTTGAGCACCGCGCTCGCCTGTTCGTCGCTGATCGTGAGCGGTGGAAGCAGGCGCACCACACTGGAGTTCCGTCCGCCGAGCTCCACGATCAGTCCGCGGCGCAGGCACTCCCGCTGGACGGCGGCCGCCAGTTCGGGGGCCGCCGGAGGCGGTCCGCCGGGGGACGACGGCGGCTTCTCGGGGTCCACGAGTTCGACACCGATCATCAGCCCCCGGCCGCGCACGTCGCCGACGCAGCCGAAGTCGTCGGCAAGGCTCTGGAGTTGGGTGATCATGCGGGTGCCCAGAGCCGCGGCTCGCTCGGCGAGGCCGTTCTCACGGACGTACGCGAGGGTCGCGGCGCCGGCGGCCATGGCGAGCTGGTTGCCGCGGAACGTGCCCGCGTGGGCGCCCGGTTCCCACATGTCGAGGCCCTCGCGGTAGACGACGACCGCCAGTGGCAGGCTGCCGCCGATGGCCTTGGAGAGGACCATCACGTCGGGTGTGATGCAGCTGTGCTCCACCGCCCAGAAGGCACCGGTGCGCCCGACTCCCGTCTGGATCTCGTCGGCGATCAGCGGGATGGAGCGCGCCGAGGTGATCTCCCGCATCCGCCGCATCCAGTCGTCGCGGGCCGGAATCACTCCGCCCTCGCCCTGCACCGGCTCCAGGATCATCCCGGCGGGGCTCGGCACCCCGGACTTGGTGTCGTCGAGGATGGACTCGGTCCAGCGCGCGGCGAGTTCGGCTCCCGGCTCGCCGCCGACGCCGAACGGACAGCGGTAGTCCTGCGGATAGGGCAGGCGCGCGACACGTACGTCGGACGCGCCCCCGGATGCCGCGAGCGCCCCCGCGGTCATCCCGTGGTACGCGCCGGCGAAGGCGAGAATCCCGCTACGCCCGGTCGCGGCGCGCACCAGTTTCAGGGCGGCCTCCACGGCGTCCGTACCGGCGGGCCCGCAGAACTGCACGCGCGCATGGTCGGCGAGACCGGGCGGCAGCGTGCGGAACAGCTCGGTGGTGAAGGCGTCCTTGACGGGCGTGGCCAGATCGAGGACCTGCAGCGGCGCCCCGGAGTCGAGGACCTTCCTGATGGCTTCCAGTACAACCGGGTGGTTGTGGCCGAGGGCCAGCGTCCCGGCGCCCGACAGGCAGTCGAGGTAGCGGTTCCCGTCGGCTCCCTCGATCGTCAGGCCTCGCGCGCGGACGGGGACGATCGGCAGGGCGCGTGCGTAGGTGCGCGCCGCGGATTCGCGCGCCGCCTGGCGCCGCAGGATCCCTTCG
>NZ_JAPWHT010000223.1:0-16494 GCF_027270795.1 Streptomyces sp. ActVer | reverse complement strand
CTCCGAGACCTTCGACACTGCATCTGATAGTGCCTCCGGCACGGGCAAGCCGTCGAAGCGTCCCGCTGTCCAGGTCGTCCGCCTTCTCCAGATGCACCTTGATGGTGCCCATGAAGGTGTATCGCTGCTGCTTGGCGTAGTCGCGCACCATGCCGGCGAGCTCGTCCCCGAGCTGGCCGGAGTAGGGGCTGAGCCGCTCGAAGTCGGGCGTGCTCAGCTCCACGATGAAGTCGTTCGGGACGACGGTCCGGTCGCGGTTCCAGATCGTGGCGTTGTTGTCGCACTCGCGCTGGAGCGCTCCCGCGATCTCCACGGGCTGGACCTCGGACTTGAACACCTTGGCGAAGGTGCCGTTGACCAGACCTTCGAGACGTTGCTCGAACTTCTTCAGGACTCCCATGGGGCACCTCCTCCTTCGTCGTTGCCCTGGTACTGCTTACTGATCGTATCCACGCGCCGGGAAATCGGCTGGTTCCCCCTGTCGGCCCGGTCGACAGAAGTCGACGCCCACTGAAGTCCCCTCCCGAAGTTCCCTCGGAAGCCCCTCTTCGAACTCCCCCCGGGCACTCCGTATGAGAAGGATCGTAGAGGTGGCGTCCCCACAGTGTCCCGCACCCGACTGTGGACCCTGGCCCCCTCCTGGGGAGATGGCCTGGACCGGTACGAGGTTGATACGTGAACCGGTTCTCGTTGATACGTGGAAGGTGGGGACGGAGGGATCCGGGGTGCCGTCCGAGGTGGTCCCGCAGGTGATGCGGGGGTGAAGCGGGGCTGATGGGGGCCGACGCGGAGGTCCGCTGCCCCACCGCCGGCCCTCGGAAACGGATGTGAATCCACCCCATCCAGCGTGCTAATCTTCTGCATGTCGGCAGGCGCTCACCCACTCGGTGAGAGACGGACGACACACCCAATGCGCGGGTGGCGGAATAGGCAGACGCGCTGGATTCAGGTTCCAGTGCCCGCAAGGGCGTGGGGGTTCAACTCCCCCCTCGCGCACCACACCACAGGAGACCGGGTCCCCACCAGAACGAAAGTTCCGGTGGGGGCCCGTTCTTCGTTCCCCCGGGACGTGCACGAACACCTCGTGCGACCCGGCCGACGACGTGACTGAGCAGGCCCCCGGCGGTGAGGTATCTCACGGTCGGGGGCCTGGTTTGTGTGAGGCTGATGTCTTCGCCGGGCAGGGCCGCCCAGCGTGCCGGTCCGGCTGAGTGGTGGGAGTGGGCTCTGTGAAGGTGATCCTCTTTGGGGCGACCGGGATGGTCGGGCAAGGGGTTTTGCGGGAGTGTCTGCGGGACTCGGGTGTGGAGAGTGTGCTGGTGGTCGGGCGGTCGGCGGTGGGGGTCTCGCATCCGAAGCTGCGGGAGGTCGTGCGGGCCGATCTCATGGATCTCGGCGGGTTCGAGAGCGAGCTCTCCGGGTACGACGCCTGCTTCTTCTGCCTCGGGGTTTCGTCGGCGGGCATGAAGGAGGACGCGTACCGGAAGGTCACGTACGACCTCACGCTTGACGTGGCTCGTTCGCTGGGCCGCCGGAATCCGGGGCTGACCTTCTGTTACGTGTCCGGGCAGGGGACCGACGGCTCCGGGCAGGGGCGTGTGATGTGGGCGCGGGTCAAGGGGGAGACGGAGAGCGCGCTGCTCGCCCTGGACGGTGTGGAGGCGTACATGTTCCGGCCGGGGCTCATCCAGCCGCTGCACGGAATCCGGTCGAAGACCCGGGTGTACCGGGTGATGTACGCGTTGACCGGGCCCCTGCTGCCCGTCCTTCGGAAGCTCGCGCCCCGGCGGATCACCACGACCGAACAGGTGGGCCTGGCGATGATCGCGGTGGCCCGGGACGGGGCGGCGGAGCGGGTGCTGGAGACGGACGGGATCAACCGGGCGGCTGCGGCAGCGTAGGGAGCATCCCGCTGTGATGGGGCTCCTGGGGCCCGCGATGGGTTCCCCAGGGGGTGAAATGGGTCCCCTGGGGATCCCATCAGTGAAAGTGCCCTCTACGTAGAGGGTGAAAAACGGTCGTGCGGCGCCGTTTCCGGCACCTTGGGCGCCGTACGACCGGGGTGTGTGGTCACGTGGTGCGTGCTCACGCGGTGAAGCGTCAGGCCGCCTTGGACGTGAGCTGGTCGGTGAGGGTCCTGGCCTTGTCCGCCGCCTCCTGCAGGGCCTTGGCGCGGGAGGCCTCGAAGAGCGGGACGAGCTCGGACATCGCCGGGTTGTGCGGGGCCATCGTGAGCTCCGGGACGATGAATTCGAGGTCCATGCCGAGCATGTCCTTGAGGATGGCCTCCAGATAGTTCTGCACGTACTCGTAGCCCTCGCGCGGCGTGCCCGGCGCGTAGGAGCCGCCGCGGCTGGCCACGACGGTGACCGGGATGCCCTTGGCGGACGGGGTCTCGCCCGCGGTGCGGCCGAAGAGGATCACGTTGTCCAGCCACGCCTTGAGGGTCGACGGGATCGAGAAGTTGTACATGGGCGCGCCGATCAGCACGGCGTCCGCCTGCTCCAGCTCCTCGATGAACTTCACGCGCGCGGCGAAGGCGGCGGCCTGCTCCGGGGTGTGCTCGGACGGATCGGCGAAGCCGGCGCTGTGGGCGTCGGCGGTGATGTGCGGGACGGGATTCACGGAGAGGTCGCGGTAGATCACCGTGCCCTCCGGGTGCTGCTCCTCCCAGGTCTTGCGGAAGGCGTCCGTGACGGCGCGGGACGCCGAGGCGGGACCCGGGAAGACGGACGAGTCCAGGTGCAGCAGGGTGGCCATGAGTTCTCCAGTGTGGGTGGTTCGCCGATGTGGTTCGACGGAGCGTTGCCCGTCGGGTGCGCCGAGGCAGCGCTGTGCTCTTGGCGGCCCGGGCACGGTGTGGCGCGTCGCCGTGGGCTGCGCTTCTGTTCGTAACTATGAATAACACAGCTACTTACTTTTTTTCATCCCCTCGCGAGAGGCCAGTACCCTGAAGGCATGGCGGTCCAGGAAAACCACGACGCTGCGTCGTGCAGGCGGGTGGACAACGGCATCACCCAGGTCTTCCAGGTGCTCGGAAAGCGCTGGACGGGCCCGATCGTGGCCGTGCTCCTGCCCGCCCCCGTGCACTTCGCGGACCTGCGCCGTGCCATCCCCGGCATCAGCGAGCGCATGCTCTCCGACCGGCTCACCGAGCTGGCGACGGTCGGGCTGGTGGTGCGCGAGGTCGACGACGGGCCGCCGCTGCGGGTCTCCTACCGGCTGACGGAGGCGGGGGCGGCGCTGGAGCCCGCGCTGGGGGAGCTGGGCGCGTGGGCAAAGACGTATCTGGCGGAGGACGGGCGCTGTCAGGAGCAGTTCCGGCGCTAGCACCGCCTGTTGACCGTCGTCGGCGCTGAGCTGGGGTGTTTTCCACAGGCGCGGAGTTGTCCACAGGGGCTCACAAGGATCGCCGCCCGGCGGTACGGTCGTCTCGAAATTGATGTTCGTGCGAGGGGGAGGCGGTTCGGGTGAGCGAGACCGGTGGTGTGGTGGCCGGGGCGGCAAGGGTTCCGGCGGTGCGCGGGTTCGCGCGGCTGTCCGGCGAGGGTTCGGCCAAGGGGCAGGGCTCGCTGAAGGACGAGGGCAAGGCGCTGCGAAGCAGCGTCCCGCGCAGTGCGCACGCCTCCATCGACACGAACGGCGACCGCCCGGACGCGGTGACCGCGGTCGACGCGTCCAACCACGGCCGGATCTCCGAGCTCACGCCGATACGGGTCGGCCGGATGGCGGCCACACCCTTCGCCTTCCTGCGTGGTTCGGCCGGGCTCATGGCCTACGACCTGGCGCGCACACCCCTGACCGGCATCGGCGCCCAGATCTGCGGCGACGCACACGCGGCGAACTTCGGTCTGTACGGGGACGCGCGCGGCGGCCTCGTCATAGACCTGAACGACTTCGACGAAACGGTCCACGGGCCGTGGGAGTGGGACCTCAAGCGGCTCACGACCTCGCTCGTGCTCGCCGCCCGGGAGGCGGGGGCGGACGAGGACACCTGCCGCAAGGCGGCGTACTTCGCGACCGGTTCGTACCGGCGCACCATGCGGCTGCTCGCCAAGCTCCCGGTCCTGGACGCGTGGAACGCCATCGCGGACGAGGAGTTGGTCTCGCACACCGACGCCCACGACCTGCTCGGCACGCTGGAGCGGGTCTCGGAGAAGGCCCGTGGCAACACCAGCGGGCGGTTCGCGGCCAAGTCGACCGAGGTCGTGGAGGGCGGCGGGCGCCGCTTCATCGACGCCTCGCCGGTGCTGCGACGCGTGCCGGACGAGGAGGCCGCCGGGGTCGCGCGGTCGCTGGAGGAGTATCTGGCCACGCTCTCCGAGGACCGTCTCCCGCTCCTCGCGCGGTACGAGGTGCACGACGTGGCGTTCCGCGTGGTCGGCACGGGCAGCGTGGGCACCCGCTCGTACGTGGTGCTGCTCCTCGACCACCGCGGTGAGGCCCTCGTCCTCCAGGTGAAGGAGGCCCGTACGTCCGTCCTGGTGCCGCATCTGGCGACGGCCGGCCTCGCGGTGCCCGAGGTCGAGCACGAGGGCCGCCGGGTCGTCCTCGGCCAGAAGCGGATGCAGGTCGTCAGCGACATCCTCCTCGGCTGGACGTCGGTCGAGGGGCGCCCCTTCCAGGTACGGCAGTTCCGCAACCGCAAGGGCAGCGTCGATCCCGCGGCGCTGGCAGCGGACCAGATAGACGACTACGCCCGGATGACGGGGGCCCTGCTGGCACGGGCGCACTCGCACAGCGCCGATCCGCGGCTCATCGCGGGCTACTGCGGCAAGAGCGAGGAACTGGACGAGGCGGTCGCGACCTTCTCGGTGGCCTACGCGGACCGGACCGAGGCCGACCACGCGGAGCTGGTGGCGGCCGTGCGGGCGGGACGGATCGAGGGAGAGCTGGGGGTCTGACGGGGCGGCGGAAGCCCGGGGAAGGCGTCCGGGGAAGGCCCCTGGCCAGGCGATTCGAATAGGTGGTTGAGCCGTGGCCTAGGCTGGGCGGGTGACGACCCCGGAAGCTGATCAGCCCCCGTCCGAGCCCCTCGCGGAACCGGGCTCCGATGAGCCGCGCGCCGAGGAGGCGCCGTCTGTCGAGTCGGACACCGAGAGGCCCGCCGAGCCGTCTGGCGAGACGGCTACTGAGGAAGCTGTCGACGCATCCGCCGAGGCAGCTGTCGAGTCGGGCGCTGAGCCGTTGGTCGAGCCGTCGCTTGAGGCGTCTGCCGGGTCGGGTGCCGATGTGCCGCCGTTGTCGGACGTGGCCGGAGGCGGTGGGCCCGAGGGCGGCGAGTCCGTGGACGGGTCCGTCGCGGGTGACCGGACGGCGGACGCCCCAGCGGTGGGCGACGAGACGGTGGCTGACGAGGCACCGGGCGACGAGTCGGTAGGTGGCTCGGCCGCGGACGTGGGGGCGGTGGGTGGCTCGACCGCCGGCGATGGGACGGTGGGTGGCTCGACGGCCGGTGACGCGTCCGCCGGTGACGCCGGAGGCGAAGAGCAGACGCGGCCCGAGGCGCGGTTGGAGCGGGCCGTTCGGGCGGCCGAGCAGGCGTTGATCGAGTTCGAGATCGCGGTGGAGACCTTCCGGGTCGAGGTGGAGAACTTCTCCCGGCTGCACCACCAGAAGCTCGGGCCGATGTACTCGCGGCTCGACGAGCTGGACGCGCAGATCGCCGAGGCGCGGGCCGCGAGCACCGGTGACCCGGAGGACGTGCGCAAGGCGCAGGAGGCACGGGCCCGCGTCATGCCCATGCCGGGGATCGAGGAGCTGTTCCACGACTGGCTCGACTCGGACGGGCTGTCCCCGGAGGCCTCGGCCATGCTGACCGAGCAGCCGGTGCGGCCTCCGCAGCGGGTCCGGCCGAGCGACGAGGCCCGCAAGCTCTACCGGGAGCTGGTCCGCAAGGCACACCCCGACCTGGCGCAGGACGACACGGAGCGCGCGCGGCGCGACGAGTTCATCTCCCGGGTCAACGCCGCGTACGGCCGTGGGGACGAGCCCCTGCTCCGGGAGCTGTCCGAGGAGTGGGCCGCCGGTCCCGTGGCCGAGGAATGGCGCCCGAGCCGCAGCGAGGAGCTCTACGCACGTCTCGAATGGCTCGCCCAGCGCAAGGAACTGCTCGCCCTCGTGGCCCGCGACCTGGAGGAGAGCGCGATCGGCGCGATGCTCAAGATCGCGCCGGACGACCCCGACCGGCTGCTGGAGGAGATCGCCGAGCAGCTGCTGGCGCAGGTCAGCGAGCGGGAGACCGAGCTGGCGGGCCTGCTCGGCAGCGGGGCCTGAGGGCAGGCTTTTCCGGTGCTGTCGGACCTGGGAACAGTGGCCCCCGTCCGCGTACACCTGGGCGAGCTGCGGGATGGCCCGGTCGGGTAGCGTCGGGGCATGAGTTTCGGAGCTGGTGTGCCCACGGTCGAGGTCTCGGATCTCGCGGACGGTGACTTCCTGTTGGACGTCCGGGAGGACGACGAGTGGCAGGCGGGTCACGCCGAAGGGGCGCTGCACATTCCCATCAGTGACTTCGTCGCACGCTACGGCGAGCTGACCGAGGCGGCGCCGCAGGACGGCAGGGTCCATGTGATCTGCCGCTCCGGGGGCCGTTCGGCACAGGTCGCGATGTACCTGGTCCAGCAGGGCATCGACGCGGTGAACGTCGACGGCGGCATGCAGGTCTGGGCGGCTGCGGGCCGTCCTGTGGTGAACGCGGAGGGGCAGTCGGGGTTCGTGCTCTAGCCGATCCGGGGCGGCCCGGGTTTCCTGGCCGCCCGCCCCGCATGCTTCAAGGCCGCCTGCCTGCCTCACGGCCCCTCGCTCACCAAGAATCCCCTGCCCATCCCAGAGGCCCCGGGTTCGGCCCGAGGCCTCGCGCTCAGCCCAAGGGATGCGCCGCCAGCAGGTCGCCCAGTGCCTCCTCGTGTGCTGCCGCCGGGCCGAGTGAGAGTTCCAGGTGCTTGGCCCAGGCGTGGTACCGGTGCAGGGGATAGTCGGTGTCCGCGCCGATGCCGCCGTGCAGATGCTGCGCGGTCTGCACGACACGGCGTACGCCCTCGGAGGCCCAGATCTTGGCGACGGCGATGTCACCCGACGCGGGGAGCGCCCCGCCCGCCCCCGAGCTGATCCGCCACGCGGCCTGCCAGAGGGTCGCCTCCATCGCGCGCAGGTCGATGTAGCGGTCGGCGGCCTGCACGGCCACGGCCTGGAACGTGGCGACCGGGAACCCGAACTGCTCGCGCTTGCTGGTGTATTCGCTCGTCATCCCGAGCACTCCTTCGCCCAGCCCGAGCGCCAGCGCGCACGTCCCGGTGGCGAGCAGGTCACGCAGCGACTCCCAGGCTCCGTCGGTGTCGATGACGTCACGGGCGGGAACGCGTACGGAATCCAGCCGGAGTTCGCCGAGCCGCTCGCCCGAAGTCGAGAACTGCTCGGCGAGCAGCGCGCCTTCGTGGACGCGGGGGACCACGGCGAGCACGGAGCGGCCGGAGTCGGTGCTCAGCGCGGGTACGAGGACGAAGTCGGCGTTCTGCGCCCAGGGGACGGCCGTCTGCATCCCGTCCAGCACCCACAGGTCGCCCTCCGGGCGCGCGGTCACGGCGAGTTCGGCGCCGTCGTGGCCGGTACGTCCGTTCGCGGCGACCGTCAGGACCAGTTCACCGCGGCCGGCCCGGGCGAGCACGTCCGCCTTCAACTCCTCGCCGCCGTACGTCTGTACGGTCACCGCGGCCGCGGTGCTCTCCAGCAACGGCACCCGCGCGAGCACCTTCGCGGACTCGCGCAGCACGAGGCAGAGCGCGACGGCGTCCAGGCCCGCGCCGCCGTGGCGGGCGTCGAGCAGCAGGCTCAGCAGGTCCGCGTCGGCGAGTTTCGCCCACAGGGCGCGGTCGAAGTCGTCCGCGACGGCACCGGCGGTGAGCGCGGGACTCTGCACCCCGTCCGGCGCGACCCCCGCGAACACCGCCCTCGCCGCCTCCACGGCCGCCTGCTGTTCTTCGGTGAAGGTGAAGTCCACGGCCTTGTCCTTCCGGCGGATCCGTTGATCTGGCGGAGCGTCAAGATAGAACAGGTTCTACAAGAAGGGAACGGTGCGGGCGGGTCGGTCCTGCGGTCACCGCAGGGATCCCGACCGATCGGTCGGTGTGTTCGATTCGGGGAGAGGTGAGGGTCGTAAGGTGTCGACCGCTGTGGATAACCTCGTGGCCTCTGTGACCCATGGGACTGTGCTCGGCGGGCGGGCCTGAGTACCGTGCCGGTGCGACTGTCGCGGGACGGGCGACGGGAATCGGACAGACTTCGGGAACGGGGCGGAATGGACGCGTACGACAAGGGCTCGAACGCCCGGCCCGTGCCGGGCGGACCCGAGCCCGCGGCCGCCGTCCCCGACAGCCTTCCGCCGGACGGCCACGAGACCTCGGACGGCCACGAGACCTCAGGCGGTCACGAGACCTCAGGCGGTCACGAGACCCCGGACAACCATGGGTCCCCGGTCGGGCAGAAGCACTCCGGCCGGATCCCCCAGCAGCACGGCGACCAGCAGCCGTACGACGGCCGGCAATACGACGACACGGCCCTCGCCGGTCCCCCGCTCCCCCCTCCCGCCGGCATCGCCGCCCTCTCCCTCCCGTACCAGATCGCCGCGGCGCTCGCGCTCGCCGTCGTCGCGGTCGCCGCCTGTGTGCACGTCGGCATGGTCTTCCTGCACGTCGCGCCGTCGAACACGGTCACCAAGCAGCACGGGCAGGCGATCGACGAGTGGATCTACCCCGAGTTCGAGCAGAACTGGAAGCTCTTCGCGCCCAACCCGCTGCAGCAGAACATCGCGGTCCAGGTCCGCGCCGACGTGCGGGCCCCGGACGGTGAGATCAGGACGACCCGCTGGTACGACCTCTCGGCGCTGGACGGTGCCGCCATCGACGGCAATCTGCTGCCCAGCCACACCCAGCAGAACGAGCTGCGCCGGGCCTGGGACTTCTTCGTGGCCACGCACGACAACGCGAACCGTCCGAACGGCCTGCGCGGCTCCCTCTCCGAGAAGTACCTGCGCCGCATCGTGGTCCTGCGCCTCGACCGTGAGCAGGCCGGCGGCCGGGGCGCGGTCGTGCAACAGGTCCAGGTCCGCTCCCGTACGACCAATGTGCCGCCTCCGAAGTGGAGCCAGGAGCAGGTGTCCGACAAGCCCATCGTCCGCGAGCTGCCCTGGTGGCCGGTCTCGGAGGCCGACCGGGCGGCCGGGACGCGGCCCGGGGAGCCCACGGGGACGGAGGCGAGCGCCCGATGAGCGACCTCGGCCACGACCCGACGGGCGACCACGCCCCCAAGCCCACCCCGCCGGACAGCCACGGTCCCGAGCCCGCCCCGTCGGCCGATCCTGACCGCGGCCCCAGCCCGACGGGTGCCCAGACCGGCACCCCGGCGAGCACGCCCGACCACCACCAGACGGGCTCCCCCGGCCACCCCCACCGGAGCAGCCTCGGCCGTGAGCGGACGCGCAGTCTCGGCCGTGAGCGGCTTGCCGGCCGGATAAGCCGGTTCGACCGCAGGCACCGCGTCGACCGGACCCTCGCGCACGCCATCACACGCGTCACCGGCACGGCCCTCGGTCCGTACCAGAGCGCCGTGATCCGCATAGGTTTCGCCGGGACCTGGCTGCTGTTCCTGCTGCGGGAGTTCCCGCACCGCGAGGAGATGTACGGGCCCGACGGCCCCTGGAGCTGGGATCTCGCCCAGCAGCTCATCGCGAGCAACCACGCCTTCACGGTCCTGATGTGGTCCGACGGCAAAGTCTGGTTCGGGATCGTCTACGCGTTCGCCGTGCTGTCCAGCGTTCTGCTGCTGCTCGGCTGGCGCACCCGGACCGTGTCCGTGCTCTTCATGGTCGGCGTGCTCTCCCTGCAGAACCGCAGCATCTTCATGGGGGACGGCGGCGACAACGTCATCCACCTCATGGCGATCTACCTGGTGCTCACGCGCTGCGGTCAGGTCTGGTCGCTGGACGAGCGGCGGGAGCGCCGAGCCCGGGACGCACGCGCGCGTGGAGCGTGGGTCGGCCCGGACAGGGTCGGTCCCACCCTCTGGACGGTGCTCGGCCTCGTCCTGGCCGCGGCCACGCTCGCGGGGAAGATCGACGGCGGGTTTCTCGGCGGCTGGCGGACGGTCTACTGGGGGCTGTGGGCCGTACAGGCCCTGTGGTGGCTGGCCGGCCGGTACGGCCGGAGCGTCCAGCCCCGCATCCTCCTCGACGTGATCGCCAACCTCGTCCACAACGCCGCACTCTTCGTGATCATGGTCGAGGTGTGTCTGATCTACGCGACCGCCGGCTGGTACAAGATCCAGGGCTCGCGCTGGCAGGACGGCACCGCCGTCTACTACCCCCTCCACCTGGACTACTTCTCCCCCTGGCCGGCCCTCTCCGATCTGCTGTCCGCGAGCGGCACGCTGATGTTGCTCGTGACGTACGGGACCGTGATCGTGCAGGTCGGCTTCCCCTTCACGCTGTTCAACCGGCGGGTGAAGAACGTCCTGCTGGCCGCCATGATCACCGAGCACGCCGTGATCGCCGTCGTGCTGGGCCTGCCGTTCTTCTCGCTCGCGATGATCGCCGCCGACGCCGTGTTCCTGCCGACGTCCTTCCTGCGCCGCGTGGGCGGATGGGCGGCACGCGCGCGTGGAGGGCTGTTTTCGCGTCTCGGCCGTACGCGTACGCCCCCGCGGCCTCGTAAGGAGCCCGCGCGCACCCCGGAGACGGCCGAGACGGCCGAGCCTCCGCACGTAGGCTTCACCGCATGACGGACGAACCCCGCGACCTCGATGCCGTCGACCCCCGCGACCCGGATCCCGTGAGCGCCTGGCGTCGGCTCGCCGGCACGTCCGTGCTGCTCGACGGCTTCCACGCCATCAAGCACGCCGTGCGCTTCCGGGCCGAGATCCCGGTGGCGGTCACCGCCGACCGACAGGCCGCGCTCGCCCTCGCCGACGACCTGGCCCCGGACGTACGGGCCACGCTGGACGCCCTCCTGACGGAGGTCCCGCAGGCCGCGTACGAAGCCCTCGTCCCGCGCCCGCATCCCACCGCCGTGGCCGCCCTGGCGGTACGTCCCGAGCGCGACGCGAACCTGCGGGCGCTGGCCCGCACGCCCCGCACCGCGCCCGTGGTGGTCCTCGATCAGCCGCGCAACCTCGGCAACGCGGGTGCCGTGATCCGGCTCGCGGCCGGTTTCGGCGCGACGGGCGTCGTCACGACCGGCACGCTCGATCCGTGGCATCCCACGGTCGTGCGCGCCGGGGCGGGCCTGCACTTCGCCACGGCCGTCGAGCGACTGACCGTGGACGAGCTGCCCGCCGGGCCGGTGTTCGCCCTCGACCCCGAGGGCGAGGACATCCGGGCGCTGAAGCTCCCGGACGATGCCGTCCTCGCTTTCGGCTCCGAGCGCAGCGGGTTGTCGGGCGAACTGCGCGCCCGCACTGACCACTTGGTCTCGCTGCCGATGCGGCCTCAGGTCTCCAGCTACAACCTCGCCACCAGCGTGGCGATGACGTTGTTCCACTGGAGCGCCTCGTAGGCAGGCGGCGCCCCATCAGGGGCGCGGGGAACTGCGCGGCCAGCCACAACGGTCCGCAGTCGCAAGATGTCCCGCGCCCCCCGGGTGAATTTCACGCCTCCCGGCGTACCTCCACCACGCGGAACCGGTTGGCCACGAACGCCCCGTCGCACAGCGCGGCGTTCGCCGCCGGGTTGCCGCCCGACCCGTGGAAGTCCGAGAACGCGGCGGTCTGGTTGACGTAGACCCCGCCGGTCAGGTTGAGCGAGAGCTGGGCGCACTCCTCCAGGCAGGCCTCCTGGACGGCCTCCTCGACCTCCTCCGAGGTCGTGTACGCGCCCACCGTCATCGCGCCCTTGTTGCTGATGGTCCGCCGCAGCAGTGCCACGGCGTCGGCCGCCGAGTCGACCGCGACCGCGAAGGAGACGGGGCCGAAGCACTCGTTCATGAACGCGGCCTGGTCGTCCGGCTTGGCGCCGTCCAGCTTCACGATCACCGGGGTGCGCACGACCGCGTCCGGGAACTCGGGGTTGGCGATCTCCCGGGAGGCGAGGGCGACTTCGCCGAGACCGGCGGCCGCCTCCAGGCGGGCCTTCACGTCAGGGTTCACGATCGCGCCGAGCAGGCCGTTCGCCCGGGCGTCGTCCCCGAGGAGTCCGCCGACCGACTTCGCGAGGTCGGCGACCACCTCGTCGTACGACCGGGGGCCCTCCTCCGTACGGATGCCGTCGCGGGGGATGAGGAGGTTCTGCGGGGTCGTGCACATCTGGCCGCTGTAGAGGGACAAGGAGAAGGCGAGGTTCGACAGCATCCCCTTGTAGTTGTCGGTCGACTCCACGAGCACCGTGTTGACGCCGGCCTTCTCCGTGTAGACCTGCGCCTGGCGGGCGTTGGCCTCCAGCCAGTCGCCGAACGCCGTCGAACCCGTGTAGTCGATGATCCGGATCTCCGGGCGTGTCGCCAGGGTCTTGGCGATGCCCTCGCCCGCCCGCTCGGCGGCCAGCGCCACCAGGTTCGGGTCGAAGCCGGCCTCGGCGAGCACCTCGCGGGCCACCTGGACGGTGAGCGCGAGCGGCAGTACCGCGCGCGGGTGGGGCTTCACGAGCACCGCGTTGCCGGTGGCCAGGGAGGCGAACAGTCCCGGGTAGCCGTTCCACGTCGGGAAGGTGTTGCAGCCGATCACCAGCGCGATACCGCGCGGGACGGGCGTGAACCGCTTGGTCAGCGCGATCGGGTCGCGCTTGCCCTGGGGCTTCGTCCACTCGGCGTTGTCGGGGGTGCGGACCTGCTCCACGTACGCGTACGCCACCGCCTCCAGGCCGCGGTCCTGCGCGTGCGGGCCGCCCGCCTGGAACGCCATCATGAAGGCCTGGCCGCTGGTGTGCATGACCGCGTGCGCGAACTCGTGGGTGCGGTCGCTGATCCGCTTGAGGATCTCCAGGCACACCACCGCGCGCATCTCCGCGCCGGCGTCGCGCCACGCGCGCTGCCCCGCGCGCATGGCGGGCAGCAGGGTGTCGACGTCCGCGTGCGGGTACGTGACGTCCAGCTCGATTCCGTACGGCGAGACCTCGCCGCCCACCCAGTCGTCGGTGCCGGGCTGGCCGAGGTCGAGGCGGGAGCCCAGGAGGGCGTCGAAGGCGGCCTTGCCCGCCGCCATGTCCAGGCTGCCGTTCTCCCCGTACGCCTTGGGGTGTTCGGGGTGTGGCGACCAGTACGCGCGCGTGCGGATCGCTTCCAGCGCCTGGTCGAGGGTGGGCCGGTGCTGTTCGATCAGCTGGTGCGCGGTGAGTTCGGCGGCCATGAGGGACCAACTCCTCGTCTCGCGAGCTCTCCGTCGAGCTCACGACCTGGGCAGAATGGAATTTAGGGGTACGGCGCGAAGCGCCTCGTTCAGGGTGGTGGTGGGAGACGGGTGGGCGGACAGAGTTAGAGTAACCGAACGATCGGTCGGGACAAGGGGGTCCGCTGAACCTGTGGACAACCCCGTGCGGGAGGATCGCGAGCATGACAGCACTCGACCTCGTCGGCCCCGTGGCCGTCGTCGGTACCGGCATCATGGGCCAGGGCATCGCTCAGGTCGCGCTCGTCGCGGGCCACCCCGTACGGCTGTACGACGCCGTGCCGGGCCGTGCACAGGCCGCGGCCGACGCGATCGCCGCCCGCCTCGACCGGCTCGTCGAGAAGGACCGGCTGACCGGCGCCGAACGGGACGCCGCCCGCGCCCGTCTGCGCCCCGCGGAGAGCCTCGCTGACCTCGCCGACTCGGGCCTGGTCGTCGAAGCCGTCCTGGAGCGCCTGGACGTCAAACAGCAGCTGCTGCGCGAGCTGGAGGACGTCGTCGACGACGACTGTCTGCTGGCCACCAACACCTCCTCCCTGTCGGTGACCGCGATCGGCGGCGCGCTGCGCAATCCCGGCCGTTTCGTGGGGCTGCACTTCTTCAACCCCGCGCCGCTGCTGCCCCTTGTGGAGGTCGTCTCCGGGTTCGCGACCGACGTCACGTCGGCCACGCGCGCGTACGAGATGGCCCGCGCCTGGGGGAAGACCCCGGTCGCCTGCGCCGACACCCCGGGCTTCATCGTCAACCGCATCGCGCGGCCCTTCTACGCCGAGGCCTTCGCGGTCTACGAGGCACAGGCCGCCGACCCCGCCACGATCGACGCGGTCCTGCGCGAGTCGGGCGGCTTCCGGATGGGCGCCTTCGAACTGACCGACCTCATCGGCCAGGACGTCAACGAGTCCGTGACGCGCTCCGTGTGGGAGGCCTTCTTCCAGGACGTGCGGTTCACGCCCTCGCTGGCCCAGCGCAGGCTCGTCGAGTCCGGCCGCCACGGCCGTAAGTCGGGGCACGGCTGGTACGACTACGGGGACGAGGGCGAGCGTCCCGAGCCGCACACCGCGGAAAAGGTCCAGCCGCCCGCGTACGTCGTCGCCGAGGGCGATCTGGGCCCCGCGTCCGAGCTGCTCGCGCTGATCCGCGAGGCGGGCATCCAGGTCCGCGAGGACGAGGAGGACCACGGCACCCGGCTGGTGCTGCCGAGCGGCGGCCAGCTGGCCCTGGCGGACGGCCAGACCGCCGTCGAGTTCCGTGACGTCGTCTACTTCGACCTCGCGCTCGACTACCGCCGGGCGACGCGGATCGCCCTGTCCCACTCGCAGGACACCCAGACCCAGACCCTCGCCGAGGCCACCGGGCTCTTCCAGGCACTCGGCAAGGACGTCAGCGTCATCGGGGACGTGCCCGGCCTCATCGTCGCCCGCACGGTGGCCCGCATCGTCGACCTGGCGCACGACGCCGTCGCCAAGGGAGTGGCCACCGAGGAGGACATCGACACGGCGATGCGCCTGGGCGTCAACTACCCGCTGGGGCCCTTCGAATGGAGCCGCAGGCTGGGCAGGAGCTGGGCCTACGACGTCCTGGACGACCTGCACATGCGCGACCCGTCGGGGCGTTACGCGCCGTCCCTCGCGCTGTACCGCCACGCGTACGCCTCGGAGAAGCGGGAGGGCACCCCATGACCACCGCCAAGCGCGACACCTACACCCCGGAGACGCTGCTCTCCGTGGCCGTGCGGGTCTTCAACGAGCGCGGCTACGACGGCACCTCCATGGAGCACCTCTCCAAGGCGGCGGGCATCTCCAAGTCGTCGATCTACCACCACGTCACGGGCAAGGAGGAGCTGCTGCGCCGGGCCGTCAGCCGGGCGCTCGACGGCCTCTTCGGGATCCTCGACGAGGAGCACGCGCGCGTGGGGCGTGCCGTGGAGCGCCTGGAGTACGTCACCCGGCGCATGGTCGAGGTCCTCACCGCCGAGCTGCCGTACGTGACGCTGCTGCTGCGCGTGCGCGGCAACACCGACGCCGAACGGTGGGCCCTGGAGCGGCGCCGGGACTTCGACCACCGGGTGGCCGAGCTCCTGAGGGCCGCGGCCGCCGACGGGGACGTACGCGTCGACGTGGAGTTCCGGCTCGCGACGCGGCTGGTCTTCGGGATGATCAACTCGATCGTCGAGTGGTACCGCCCCGACGGGCGGGGCATGGGCGAGCGCGAGGTCGCCGACGCGGTGGTGCGGCTGGTCTTCGGGGGGCTCCGGCAGGAGGACTGACGGTCCTCCAAGGGGTCCGCCGAGGCCTCTGAGGCGCCTTGCAGGCCGAGCGCCGCCCTGGGCCATCAGGGCAGCCCCCAGAGCCTCAGGTCACCCCTGCGGCTCCAGGTCCTCCTCCTCGAACACCAGCAGCGTCCGTGTGCTGAGTACCTCGGGAATGGCCTGGAGCCTGGTGAGCACCAGCTCGCGCAGCGCCCTGTTGTCGGGCGTGTGCACCAGGAGGAGGACGTCGAAGTCCCCGCCGACCAGCGCGATGTGGGAGGCGCCGGGGAGCGCCCTCAGCTGCTCGCGCACGGTGCGCCAGGAGTTCTGCACGATCTTGAGGGTGATGTACGCCGACGTGCTGTGCCCCGCGCGCTCGTGGTTGACGCGGGCACCGAAGCCGCGGATCACGCCGTCCTCGATGAGGCGGTTGATGCGGGCGTAGGCGTTCGCGCGCGAGACGTGGACGCGCTCGGCGACGGACCGTATCGAGGCGCGGCCGTCCGCCTGGAGCATCTGGAGGATGTCCTGATCGATGGCGTCCAGCGGGCGCGGCGGCGGCAGGGAGGATCCGGCCTCCGGCCCCTCGGCCATTTGTTCAGGTGCCATGTCCCCCCGCCTCCCTACCATGGACGTACTGCGCCCATCTCAGGCTGTGGAGAACCGTTTGTCCACAGCCTGGAGGTGCCTGTAGCCAAAATGTGCCGACGACCGAACAATCGGTAGGTGAGGCGCGTCACTCTCGGCACGTCTCTCGAAGCCGCCCCCACGAGGAGGTGCCGACATGACGGTCATGGAGCAGCGAGGCGCATACCGGCCGACCCCGCCGCCCGCCTGGCAGCCCCGCACCGACCCCGCGCCGCTGCTGCCCGACGCGCTGC
>NZ_JAPWHT010000222.1:0-16543 GCF_027270795.1 Streptomyces sp. ActVer | reverse complement strand
GGCGTCCGGCACCCGGCTGCCGTCCAGCCGTGAACTCGCGGCCGATCTCGGGGTGTCGCGGGGCCTGGTCACCGAGGCGTACGAGCAGTTGACCGCGGAGGGCTATCTGCGCAGCGACCGGGGTGCCGGGACATGGGTCGGCGGGGCCGTCCGGGCCGCCCTCCCCCGCGCGCGGGACCTCGCTCCCCGCCCCCCCGGCGCCCGGGCCGACTTCCTGCCCGGCACGCCCGACCTGTCGCTCTTCCCGCGCGCCGCCTGGTCGGCCGCGCAGCGCGGGGTGCTCGCCGAACTGCCGCACCACACACTGGGATACCCGGACCCGCGCGGGCTGCCCCGACTGCGTACTGCTCTCGCGGAACTGCTGGCCCGTCGCCGGGGCGTGGTCGCGGATCCGGAGCGGGTGATGGTCGTCTCCGGTGTGGCACAGGCGATGACACTGCTCGGATTCGTGCTCCACGCGCGCGGGGTGCGCACCGTCGGTGTGGAGGATCCCGCGAGCCCGGAACACGGCACCCTGTACGCGTCGGCGGGCATCGGCACCGTGCCGCTGCCCCTGGACGACGAAGGGCTGGCCACCGGGCCGCTCCGGGCGTCGGGCGTACGGGCGGTGGTGACGACGCCGGCGCACCAGTTCCCGTCGGGGATCGCGTACTCCGCGCGGCGCCGCACCGAACTCCTCGACTGGGCACGCGCCGTGGACGGGCTCGTCGTCGAGGACGACTACGACGGGGACTTCCGGTACGACCGGGCACCGGTGGGCGCCCTTCAGGGACTCGACCCGGAGCACGTCGCGTACACGGGGTCGGTGAGCAAGTCCCTGGCACCGGGGCTGCGGCTCGGCTGGCTGCTGGTGCCGGAGGCGCTGGCCGAGGAGGCCGTCGAGCGCAAGCGCACGATGGACCTCGGCAACCCCGTCGTCGACCAGGCGCTGCTCGCCCGCTTCGTGGAGCGGGGCGACTACGACCGTCAACTCCGGCGCTGCCAGCGCGCGTACAAGGAGCGCCGCGACACGCTCGTCGCAGCCCTGGAGGACCACTTCCCCGGCGCGGAGGTCTCCGGCATCGCCGCCGGCCTCCACGTCATCGCCACCCTGCCCGACCACTACGGGCCCCAGAACCGCTTCCTGGACCGAACGGCCATGGCTGGCATCGCCCTCCGCCCGCTCACGGCCTACACACGCGCTCCGACGGCGGACGACGTGGTGCGCCTGGTACTCGGATACGCCCACGTCTCCCCGACACGCATCCGAGAGGGCGTGCGCCTGATGGCGACGGCGGTGAAACCGGCCCCGTGAGGGCGCGGGGAACTGCGCGACCAGCCCCCACAACCCGCACGTCGTCCTCCGACCCGCACAACCCCGGCCCAGCCCGGCCCAACCCAGCGGAGCGGATCGTGTTTGTTCACTTGTGGTTTGTGTGCGCGCTGCGGCACACCAGTAAGTCTGGCCCTGCACACTGGTCGAACCCGTCCCAGGAGGCATCCCATGTCACACCGCCCGCCGAACCCGTTCCCCGGCCGCCGCAGCGTCCTGCGCGGCTCGCTCGCCGCGTCGGCGGCGCTCGCCCTGCCCTCTTCCGTCGGCACGGTCCCCGCGTTCGCCCTGTCCGGTCGGCCGAAGGCGCAGTGGGGTGTGCAGGCCGGAGACGTCACCACGAACTCCGGCCTCGTCTGGGTGCGTTCCGACCGTCCCGCGCGCATGATCGTTGAGACCTCCGCGACCGAGTCGTTCCGCAGGGCGAAACGGTGGCACGGCCCGCTCCTGGGCGCCGACACCGACTTCACCGGTACGGTCCCGCTGCGCGGTCTGCCGTCGGGCGAGCAGATCCACTACCGGGTGACGCTGGCCGACCCGGACGACTACCGCCGCACCGGTGAGCCCGTACCGGGCACCTTCCGGACCGCCCCCGCCAAGCGGCGCCAGGGCGTCCGGTTCCTCTGGTCGGGCGACATCGTGGGTCAGGGCTGGGGCATCAACCCGGACATCGGCGGCCTCTACGCGTACGAGGAGATGCGCCGTCTGAACCCGGACTTCTTCCTGTGCAGCGGCGACACGATCTACGCGGACGGCCCCCTGTCGGCGTCGGTGACGCTCCCGGACGGCCGTGTCTGGCGGAACGTCACCACCGAGGAGAAGTCCAAGGTCGCGGAGACCCTCGCCGAGTACCGGGGCAACTTCCGCTACTCGCTGCTCGACGAGAACGTACGCCGGTTCAACGCGCAGGTACCGACGATCACCCAGTGGGACGACCACGAGGTCGTCAACAACTGGTACCCGGGTGAGATCCTCACCGACGCCCGTTACACGGTGAAGGACGTCGACACGCTGGCCTCCCGTGCCCGCAAGGCGTTCAGCGAGTACTTCCCGATCTCCACGCTCCCGTCCACGGGCGAGGACGGCCGGGTGCACCGCGTCGTGCGCCACGGTCCGCTGCTGGACGTGTTCGTGCTCGACATGCGCACGTACCGCAACGCCAACTCCCCGGACCGCCAGCCCGACGACACCAACGGCATCCTGGGCGCGGAGCAGCTGGTCTGGCTGAAGCGGGAGCTGGCACGCTCGCGCGCCGTGTGGAAGGTGATCGCCTCGGACATGCCGCTCGGTCTGGTCGTGCCGGACGGCGCGACGGACATCGAGGCCGTCGCGCAAGGCGACCCGGGCGCGCCGCTCGGCCGCGAGCTCCAGATCGCGGAGCTGCTGCGGTTCGTCAAGCACCGCAGGATCACCGGCACGGTGTGGCTGACGGCGGACGTGCACTACACCTCGGCGCAGCACTACGACCCGTCGCGCGCGGCCTTCAAGGACTTCGCGCCGTTCTGGGAGTTCGTCTCCGGTCCGCTCGCCGCGGGCGGTTTCCAGGCGAACGCGCTGGACGGCACGTTCGGTCCGGACCGGGTCTTCGTCAAGGCACCCGACAGGGCGAACGTCTCGCCGATGGAGTCCCCGCAGTACTTCGGCGAGGTCGACGTCGACGGTGACAGCGGCGAACTGACGGTCCGTCTGCGGGCCACCGGCGGGGCGGTGCTGTTCACGAAGGTGCTTCAGCCGGGGCGTGTGGGCCAGTAGTTCGCGTGCGCGAGGGCCGACGGGTCCACGTTCGAGCGAGCCGGCGGGTCCTCGTACGAGCCGGTCGGCGAGTTCATGTCTGCGCGCGTCGGCAGATTCGCGTCTGCGCGGGGCCGCAGGTCCCGTACCCTCGAACCTCGTGCCGCGTACCGGAGTCATCCCCCGGTGCGCGGCACGGCCGTTGGCCCATTTCTTGGGTTCTCGCAGTTCAGAGCCGATTGTCAGTGGTCGCCTCTACGGTTTTTCCATGACGCGATCTTTGCAGGCCGTGGCCTACACCCGACCCTCCGCGCTGGAGTCCGCACCGGACGGACGGCGCCTGGGACTTGAGACCTCGCGGGGTGCGACGCCCCGTGGCGTGGAGGACCATCCGCGCTTCTTCGCGGGCTTCCTGACGTCGCCTCAGGTGGCCTCGGCGGGTCTGCTCGCGGTGGCCGACGTGGCGGGCGCGCGGTACTACCAGCAGCAGCTGCGGGCCTCGCTGGACCCGGTGGTCACGGGCAACGGCGACCGGCTCCGCTTCGAGTCCTTCTCCGGGTGCGGTGGGGTGTACGCCCGGCTGGACGTCCTGGACACGGGCCTGGACGGCGGCGAGGTGGGCCACGGCACGACGAACGTCGACGTCAACAACCCTTTGCGGGAAGCCCTGTCGAGGATCGGCTCCGACGATCCGCTGCACCTGCGCGTCGGCCCGGACGAGATGGCCGTGACCACCCTTGACGGGCCGGTCGTGGAGAAGAAGGTGCCGCTGCCGGACCGGTGGCTGCGGGGGTTCGCCGAGGCCCAGGTGACAGCGGCCGGCTTCGACCTGCGGGCCGAACTGCCCGCGGCGGAGGCTGTGCGGTTCCTGCGGTCCCTGCCCCGTTCCACGGCGCGTGGCGCCTCCCGGAGCGCTGGATGGGTCGTGCCGGCCGGGCGGGGTCTGCGGCCCACGACCAGACCGGTGCCCGGAGCCGTGTGCCTGCCGGGCCCGGAGCGGCTGATCGCCCTCCAGAGGGTGCTCCGCCACGCGACGGCACTGCGGGTGTACGGTCCTCCGCTCACCGGGCCCGCCGCGGCGGCCAGTGCCTGGGAGGTCGTGCTGCCCGGGATGCGGCTCACTCTGACGCTGTCCCCGGAGGCTTCGCGGGGATTCTCCGGCGAGGGCGGTGTCCTGGACGCGCTGGCCACCGACGAGGCCGCCGAGGACGCGGAGCTGATCTCGGTGCTCCTCGCCTGGGAGCCCCGGATCGACGTCGGGGACCTGTCCGCCGCCTCGGGCCTGCCGGCCGGGCGCGTACGGGCCGCCCTGGTCCGCCTGGGCACCTCGGGACGCGTCGGGTACGACACTGCGGAAGCGGCCTACTTCCACCGCGAACTGCCCTACGACGCCGAGCGCGTGGAGCGGCACAACCCACGCCTGCGCGCGGCCCGGGCACTCGTGGCGGAGGGCGCGGTGGTCCTGGACGGCGCGCTCGGCACGGTGACCGCGCAGGACGGGCACGCGCACCGGGTGCGCGACGACGCGGGGGTACTGAGCTGCAGTTGCCTGTGGTGGGCCAAGTACCGGGGAGGGCGCGGACCGTGCAAGCACGCACTGGCCGTGCGGATGGCGCGCCGGGGAGCGGTGGCCGGACAGACAGAGGTTCTGATCGACGGGGGTGTGCGATGAGCGGTGCGGTGTCGGCGAGTGAGGCGTTGCTGAGGGCTGTGCGGGCCGGGCGGATGGGCGAGGCCGCGGGGCTGCTGGACGGAATGACGGATGCCGAACGGCGGGCCTGTCTGCCCGAGTTGAAGGACCTCCGCAAGGAGTTGCGGGCCGCGCCCTGGGACGCCGCGTCACGGAAGGCGTATCCCGCGCTGCACGCGGCCGGGGCCGCCTGCCACACCGGAGCGGCCGGGACGGCGACCTGGCTCACCGCCGCCGATCTGCGCTGGTCCCAGGCCTCGCCCGGAGTGCTGCTCCATGTGCTGGGCGACCGGGAGCGCGACTGGCTGGGCGACGTGGCGCACCGGCTCGCGGAGCGCCCGCCGCTCGCCCAGGTGCCGTACGAGCTGATGTCGGGCCTGGTACGGCTGTCGGGCTGCCCGGTGCCGACGACCGAGACCTACGTGGTGGGCTGGATCGAACAGGTCGGCAGCCTGTGGCAGCGCGGTGACACCATTCTTCAGCGGCTTCGCCAGGACCCGTACACGGCGGAACTCGTCGCCGCCGTCTTCGAGATCCCGGACATCGGGAGCCGTCTGGACTGGCTGTTCGGTGACGGCCCGGACAGCTGGTTCACCGCGCTCGCGCAGCTCACCCGCGAAGGCGCCCTCGACCGGAAGGCCACGGTCGACGCCTGCGTGGCCCGTCTGCTGCGTGGCGGTGTGCCGTCCGACTGCCGGGTGTTCCTGCGGCTGCTGACGGCACTGGAGCTGACCCGGGACGAGGAGCGGGAGCGGGCCGCCGACTGGCTGGCGCTCGCCTCCGACGCGGCGTCGACGGTCGCCTCGCACGCGCAGTCGGTGCTCGGCTCCCTCGCGCTGGACGGCGAGTTGACGCCCCGGCAGCTCGCGGAGATGTCCGGCGGTGTGCTCTTCCGCACGGAGAAGAAGCTGGTCCGGGCTCAGCTCGTACTGCTCGGGAAGGCGCTCCGGCGCGACCGGTCGAGCGCGGCCGAGCTGCTCCCCGCGGTGGCCCAGGCCTTCGGGCACGAGGACACGGACGTGCAGGAGCGCGCACTGAAGCTCGTCGAGCGCCATCTCACTGCGGCTTCACCGGAGGTGCGGGGCGAAGTGGCCGACGCGGCCGCGGAGTTGAGCCCGGGACTGCGGGTGCGCGCCGCGGAAACGCGGGGCCTGGACGGGGCCGACGGGGTGCCCGAGCCCTATGCGGAGCTGCTCCCGCCCGCGCCCGAGCCGGCTCGGGTCCCGCCCGCACCGGACTCCGCGGTCGAGCTGGCGGAGGAGGTCGGCGCCCTGCTGGCGTCCGGTGGTGACGTGGCGGCGTTCGAGCGCACCCTGGACGGTCTGGTGCGGCATGCCTACCGGGACCGGGAGGCACTGGCCGAAGCCCTGAAGCCGGTGGTCGCGAGACGCTGGTGGGTCGACGCCGACTCGCGGTACACCTCGGTGGACGGGCACTTCCGCGCCGACCTGCACGGTCTGGAGGTAGTGCTCGCGACCCTGCTCGGCCAGGTGAGTACGGCCACGCTGCGCAAGGCCGTCGAACACGGGCCGATGGCTGACCCCTGCGTCCACAGCGCGCTCGCCGCCGCCTTCAACGCCCGTCTGTGGGAAGCGGCCCACCGGCTGCGCACCGACCCGCTGCCGTTCCCGCTGGCCACGCCCACGTGGGAGTCGGGGCTCCTGGGACCGGACGAGTTGGTGGCCCGCCTCGCCGAGTACCGCCGGCTGGACGCCCGGCCCGGGGCTGCCGACTTCACCCAGGCGCTGCTCCGGGTACGACTCGACGACAGCACGTCGGCCACTGTGGCCGCCGAACAGGCAGCGGCGCTCGGCACGGCGGAGGGCAACCGGCTGGCGCTGTGGCTCACCACCGGCGGCCCGTCCATGCTCCGGAGCAGCCGACGGACCTCGGGGGTCCGCATCCTGCTCGAACTCGGCGAACTCGACGGGTTGCCGGGAGAGTTCCCCCCGGCGTTCCGACGGATCGGCCGGCCCGTGGGTCTCTTCGAGGCGCGCGCGTACTGCGTCCACTACTGGGACCGGGCCGAGCGACACCACTGGCTGGCGGTGGTGCCCGGGCGGCCGGAGCTGGTGGCCGCGCGACTGCTGCGCGAACTCTCCTCCGTCGCGGTCGAAGGCACCCGCGGCGATGCCTCCGTACTGCCGCTGCTCGCCGAGGCGCCGGGCGAGGCGGGCGAGGCCGTGCATCTCGGTGTGGCGTACGGGCTGGGCGCGCGTCACCCGGAGGACCGGCTCAGCGCGGTGGACGCGCTGCTGGTGCTGGCCGCGCGGGGGCAGTTGGACACCGAGGGACTCGGCGCGGATCTGGGGCAGCTGATGCGCCGTGGGGCGGTGAAGCCGCTGCGGCTCGCCGAGTCAGTGCGGACCGCTGCGACGACCGGCGCCTACGGCACCGTCTGGGAGATACTCCGCGCCGCGCTGCCCGTGCTGCTCGCGGATCTCGCGACGGACGGCGCCTCCGCGTCCGCCCGAGGCTTCGGGGAGCTGCTGGCCGTCGCCGCCGAGTGCGCCGAACGGACGGGTGCGCGCGGCTACATGGCACATCTCGGACAGGCGGCGGACCGGCGTGGTTCCTCGCGGCTCGTCACCCAGGCCCGCCGACTGCGCGCCACACTGGATCACGGGGTGGCCGCCTGAGCGTAGGCGGGGTGCCGACGCCCGGCCCGACCTGGCCGTTCGGCTGAGCTGTCGGCTCACGTCAGAGGGTCGTAAAAAATGCAACAAAGAGGGCAGAAACACACTTAACCGATCAGTCACAAAGCGTTCGTGATCACGCAACACCCATCCTTCACAGTGGCTGTATGACTCAAGACATGTCTCAAGTGAAGCGTGCGAAAAACGGTCGGCCGGTCCACCACTGGCGCCGGGATCTCGTCGAACTGGCCGCGCTGTTCACGGCGGTGGCGGTGGCCGACGCCGTGGCGAACCTCATCGGGCACGGCCCCGACGGCCCCACCCTCCTCCTGATCTCGGCGGTCGTGCTGGTCGCCACGGCGGGCTTCCACACTTGGTGGTCACGCCGCCACGGCCATGCTCCTCCGACAGGCGATACCGGCTCCCGGCCGTCCGCCGCCGCGCGGACCGCCGGGGCGTCCGAAGCGGACGCGACCGCAACCGGGGCCGTCGCCGGGGAGACCGTGCTGTGGCGGATGCGGACCACCGTTCGCGACGAGCCGGGATCGCTGGCGTCCCTGTGCGCGGCGCTGGCGGGGCAGCGGGTCGACATCCTCAGCCTCCAGACGCATCCGCTGACCGAGGGCACCGTGGACGAGTTCCTGCTGCGTGTCCCCGCGCAGGTCTCGGCCTCCGACGTCACCCGGGCGGTGTCGCACGCGGGCGGCGCCGGCACCTGGATCGAGCGGGCCGACGCCCACGACCTCGTGGACGCGCCCACCCGAGTGCTGGGCCTGGCCACGCGCACGGCCCTGGACGCGGCCGAACTACCATTGGCACTGCGGCAGTTGCTGGGTCGGTGCACGATCCGTTCGCTGCCCGCCGGGTCGGTGCGCGGTGATCGCGCGGACGAAGCGGCGCCCGTCGAGGGTGCACTTGAGGACACTGTGATGCGGCTGCGTGCCCCGGAAGGCGGAGTGATCACTGTGGAGCGGCCGTACCTGCCGTTCACGCCCACCGAGTTCGCGCGGGCCCGGGCGCTGGTCGAGCTGGACGCCCGGCTCGGTCCGCGCGTCCCCCACGGCAAGGACGTCCTGACGCTGCCGCAGGGCAACGACATCACCGTGCGCCGCGCCGACGCCGGTGACGTCGACGCCGCGAAGGCCATGCACGAGCGGTGCTCGTCGCGCACGCTGAGCATGCGCTATCACGGGCCGGTCGGCGACGCCGACAAGTACCTCAACCACCTGCTCAGCCCCCGTTTCGGGCGCACCCTCGCCGTGCAGACCGCGTCGGGGCGCGTCGTCGGGCTCGGGCATCTCCTCTGGGACGGCGACGAGACGGAGATCGCACTGCTCGTCGAGGACGACTGGCAGCGGCGAGGTATCGGCAGCGAACTGCTCGGCCGACTGGTGACGATGGCCGTCGAGGCCGGCTGCGAGAGCGTGTACGCCGTCACGCAGTCGTCCAACACCGGCATGGTCGCCGCCATGCGCGGCCTCGACCTCCCCCTCGACTACCAGATCGAGGAAGGCACGCTCGTCATCACGGCCCGCCTCGACGCGGCATCGGTGAGTTCGCGACTCTCGTACGACCAGGTGCAGCAGCACCGGCCGGAGCACTCCGTGCGGGACTGACGAAGAGCCGAGCGATCGCTTCGCCAGTGCCGCGACGGCTCGGCCCGCGACGGTGGCAGGCCCGGCGAACCTCGCCGGGCCTGCCGCCGTTCCGGCCGGACCCGTCACCCGTCACCCGTCACCCGTCACCCACCCAACGCCCTGTCCAGATCCCGCCAAAGGTCATCCACGTCCTCCAGGCCCACCGACAGCCGCAGCAGCCGGTCGCTCACGCCGCTGTGGCGGCGGTCCTCCGCGTCCACGATGCGGTGGCTGATCGAGGCCGGATGCTGGATCAGCGTGTCGACGCTGCCGAGACTCACCGCCGGGGTGATGAGGCGGACGGCGGCTATCACCTCGTGCGGATCGCCGTGGATCTCGAAGGCGATCATGGCGCCGCCGAGCCGCGGATAGTGGACCCGGGCGACACGCGGGTCGGCGGCGAGGCGCCGGGCCAGTTCGGCGGCGTTCGCGGAGGCTGCACGCACGCGCACGGGCAGGGTCGACAGCCCGCGCAGCAGCAGATAGCCGGCAAGCGGATGCAGCACACCCCCGGTGGCGAACCGGACCTGCCGCAGCCGCCCGGCGAACTCCTCGTCGCAGGCCACCACCCCCGCCATCACGTCACCGTGCCCGCCCAGGTACTTGGTGGCGCTGTGCAGCACGAGCCGCGCGCCCTGTTCGGCAGGGCGTTGCAGCACAGGCGTGGCGAAGGTGTTGTCGGCGAGCAGCGGAACGCTTCCGCAGGCGTGGGCGATCCCCCGCAGATCGAGTTCGGCGAGCGTCGGATTGGCGGGCGACTCGACCAGTACGAGACCGGTGTCCGGCCGCAGGGCATCCGCGATGCCCGCCGGGTCGACCCACGTCACCTCGGACCCGAGCAGCCCTGCCGTCAGCAGGTGGTCACTGCATCCGTACAGGGGGCGTACGGCCACGACATGGCGCAGGCCCATGGCGTTCCGTACGAGCAGCACGGCACTCAGCGCGGCCATGCCGCTCGCGAACGCGACGGCGCTCTCGGTGCCCTCCAGGCGGGCGAGGGCGGTCTCGAAGCGGGCGACGGTCGGGTTGCCGAGGCGGCCGTAGACCGGCGGGCCCTCCGGTTCGGCCCCGTCCGTGGCGAAGGCGTCGATCCGGGCCGCCTCGCCCCGGCTGTCGTACGACGGATAGGTCGTGGACAGATCGATCGGCACGGCGTGCAGCCCCTGCCGGGCGAGATCGTCCCGCCCGGCGTGCACGGCTTCGGTGGCCAGCGCGCGCAGGCCACGGGTAGCCGGGCCCGGCGAGCCTTCGGCGGCCGAGCCCCGCGCGCCGCTCCCCATCGCCCCGGCCGCCGCCTCCCTGGCCGGCATCCCCACGGACACCGCCTCCCTGGCCGTCGCCAGCCCGGTTCCCTCTACGTCGCCACACGTGTCGCGTACATCAACGCTGCCGAAGTCCATGAACAGCAGCCTGAACACCCAACGGGCAATGGGAGCAGAAGTCCGTGTTACGTTCGGACCATGGCCGACTCCGTCGTACTGGACCCGGTGGATCTTCATCTTCTGCGGTTGCTGCAGAACGACGCCCGGGCCACCTACCGCGACCTCGCCGCTCAGGTGGGGGTCGCGCCCTCCACGTGCCTGGACCGGGTGACCCGTCTGCGCCGGGCGGGCATCATCCTGGGGCATCAGCTGCGGCTCGATCCGGCCAAGCTGGGGCGCGGTCTGGAGGCGTTGCTGTCCGTACAGGTCAGGCCGCACCGACGGGAGCTGGTCGGCCCGTTCGTGGAGCGGATCAGGGCGCTGCCCGAGTCCCGAACCGTGTTCCACCTCACCGGGCCCGACGACTACCTCGTCCATGTCGCCGTCGCGGACATGGCGGATCTGCAGCGACTGGTCCTCGACGGCTTCACCGCACACCGCGAGGTGGCCCGCGTCGAGACCCGACTCATCTTCCAGCAGTGGGACTGCGGGCCCCTGCTGCCGCCCGAGCCCGCGGGGACCACGCCCACGGCGAAATCTGGCTGACGTCGGGCCGACATCGGGCCGACGAGGCACAAGGCCCGGTAAACCGGGCTGACGCACCGGCCGTCCCCGTATGAGGATGGCCGCATGTCACAGACGAAGAACCCGCTGCCCCGCGAGGTCGCCGACACCTACGTCGACGAGCTCATCGCCCTCGACCCGGTCACCGGTACGTATCTCGGCGTGAAGGAGAGTTCGGGCTCGTTGCCCGACACCTCGCCCGCCGGCCAGGACGCGCTCGCCGCACTCGCGCGGGCCACACTGGCGCGGCTCGACGAGGCGGAGCGGCAGCCCGGCGCGGACAGTGACATCGAGCGCCGCTGCGCACGCCTGCTCCGCGAGCGGCTCACCGCCGAACTCGCCGTGCACGACGCCGAGGAGAGCCTGCGGGCCGTCGGCAACCTGCACACCGCCGTGCACGCGGTGCGCGAGGTGTTCACCGTGACGCCCACGGACACGGACGAGGACTGGGCCGCCGTCGCCCAGCGGCTGCGCGCCGTGCCGACGGCCCTCGACGGCTACCGCGAGTCCCTCTCCCTCGGCCTGGAGCGCAAGCTGTACGCGGGCCCGCGCCCCACCGCGACGTTCATCGAGCAGCTCACGGAGTGGTCGGACACCGACGGTTCGGGCCGCGGCTGGTTCGAGGACTTCGCCTCGGCCGGACCCGAGCCGCTGCGCTCGGAACTCGACGAGGCCGCGGGCGCGGCGACCGCCGCAGTCGTCGCCCTGCGCGACTGGATGCGCGACGTGTACGCGCCCGCGATCGAGGGCTCGCCGAACACCGTGGGCCGCGAGCGGTACGCGCGCTGGTCTCGCTACTTCAACGGCACGGATCTCGATCTGGACGAGGCATACGCGTACGGCTGGGCCGAGTACCACCGGCTCCTCGCCGAGATGAAGAAGGAGGCCGAGAAGGTCCTGCCCGGCGCCGGGACCCCGTGGGTGGCGCTCGCGCACCTCGACGAGCACGGCAAGCACATCGAGGGCGTCGACGAGGTCCGCGAGTGGCTGCAGGGCCTGATGGACCAGGCGATCGAGGAACTGGACGGCACACACTTCGAACTCGCCGAGCGGGTACGGAAGGTGGAGTCCCGCATCGCCCCGCCGGGCAGCGTCGCGGCCCCCTACTACACGGCACCGTCGGAGGACTTCTCACGCCCCGGCCGTACGTGGCTGCCGACGATGGGGCAGACCCGCTTCCCGGTGTACGACCTGGTCTCGACCTGGTACCACGAAGGCGTCCCCGGCCATCACCTCCAGCTCGCGCAGTGGGCGCACGTCGCCGAGAACCTCTCCCGCTACCAGGCGACCATCGGCGGCGTCAGCGCCAACTGCGAGGGCTGGGCGCTCTACGCGGAGCGCCTGATGGACGAACTCGGCTATCTCAAGGACGCGGAGGAACGCCTCGGCTACCTGGACGCCCAGATGATGCGCGCGGCCCGCGTCATCGTCGACATCGGCATGCACCTGGAGCTGGAGATCCCGGCGGAATCGCCCTTCCACCCGGGCGAGCGCTGGACTCCCGAGCTGGCGCAGGAGTTCTTCGGCGCGCACAGCAGCCGCCCGGTGGACTTCGTGGAGAGCGAGCTGACCCGCTACCTCTCCATCCCCGGCCAGGCCATCGGCTACAAGCTCGGCGAGCGCGCCTGGCTGCTGGGCCGTGAGAACGCGAGGAAGCGCCACGGCGACGCGTTCGACGCGAAGGCCTGGCACATGGCGGCCCTGTCCCAGGGGTCGCTGGGCCTGGACGACCTGGTGGACGAGCTGTCCCGGCTCTGACGGGGACGACGACCGGGCTCACGCGCAACGCAGTTGAGTGCGCTGAGCCCGGTCGACGAACCCCTCAGCGTCGGAACCCGCTCTCCGAGTCGATCACCTGCCCGGTGACCCACTCGGCCTCGTCCGTCGAGAGCCAGGCGATGAGCCGCGCGGGGTCGTCCGGCATTCCCCAGCGCCCGGCGGGGAACATCGCGGCCACGGCCGCGTACGCGTCTCCCGTCATGTAGTCCGTGTCGACGGGACCGGGGTTCACGGTGTTCACGGTCACCGCGTGCTCGGCGAGCGTGGTCGCCAGGGAGCGGGTGACCGAGGCGAGGGCGCCCTTCTGAAGGGCGTACGCGATCTCGTGCGGCATGCCGCCCGCGATGTCCTGACCCGACGTCATCATCACCACGCGCCCACCCGCCGTACGCGGTGGCAGCGCGGCGCGCAGCCGGGCGTAGGCCTGGACGAGGAGGATCACGGAACGGGTGTCGACGGCCCAGTGCGCGTCGAGCATCGCGGCGTCGATCGTGTCGAGCGGGCCGTCCGAGCCGCTGAGCGCGTGGTTGGCGACGAGGATGTCGATCCGTCCGCCGAGCGCGTCGGCGGCCGTGTCGATCAGTTCTGCCGGAGCCGACGGGTCGGAGAGGTCGCCCGGCCCGTCGACGACCCGCGCCTCGGGATCGGCGAGCGCCTCGCGGATTCCGGCGACCACGTCCTCGGGACGATCCGCGCCCCAGGGCATGCCGGCGTCGTGCGGTACGTGGTGATGCGCGTACACACTCGCCCCGAACGCGGCCAGCCGTCGGGCCACGGCATAACCGATCCCTCCGCGTCGGCTGGCGCCGGTGACCAGGGCGGTACGGCCACGCAGCGGGAGGGGATCGCGGCGGAGCGCTTCGGGTGTGGGGGAAGGGAGTTGGGGTGGCATGGCGGTCCATGATGGGCGGCGCCGATGCCGCGCCGCATGTCATTTTCCGCGGCGGGCGGCACGATTCGGCTCGCGCGGGCGAGGCGGTTCAGCTCGTGCAGGCGGCACGATTCGGCTCGGGTGAGCGGGGCCACTCCGCTCGCTTAAGCGGTTGCGAGCGGGCCGTCAGGCGCCGGAGCCAGGACATCATGCCCGCCGCTCGCCCACCCTCACCCGGGGGCAAGTCGCGGCCCCGCCCTCGATCACTGGGCGAGGCCATCCGTCACCGGCCGAAGCCATGCGCCATGGCCCGAGACCGTGCACTACCGGCCGAGGCCATCCGTCACTGCCCGAAGCCGTGGATCACTGCCCGAGCAGCCTCAGTTGCACGAGCCCGATCCACGTCTCGGGCCCCGGCTCGGCGTGCGCCGCCCGCACCGCGTACCGCCCCGGCGCAAGCTCGATCCGCAGATGCCCCGTCTTCGTCGACTCCTCCCCCGGCCACGCCGCGTCGAAGAGCACGACTGGCCCGGGGATCTCCCACCGCACTTCCCGCTCCCACGCCGCGCCCGCGAGGGCGGCCGGAACCCCGGCCAGCAGCTCGCGCTCGGACTCCCCCGCACACCACCGTACGAAGGTGCCGTGCTCCGGGAGATACGCCGTCGCGGCGGGATCCTCACCGAGGACGAGGGCGGTGGTGTTGCCGACGGGCAGCAGGCCGACGAAGCCCTCCACCTCGCACGCTCTGTCGTAGTCGGAGGCGAGCTCGTCGCCGTCGGCCCCCGTCCAGAACGGCAGCACCACTTCCGGTATCGCTATGAGCGGTCCACCGCCCGACTCCACCCACTCGACCGAACTGGGACCCGCGTAACTCGCCATGCCCAGAAGTTACATGGCGCGGCGGGCCAGAATTGACGATTCCTTTGCACTCCGGGCGAGGTGATACACGACTGAGTCCGTACGACGTCCCGACGGCGGCGGTACGACGGTCAGCAGCCGCAGTCCTCCACGCCGGCCGGGGCGGTCAACGGGTCTGCGGCGCGCCGCTCGTGGCCCTCCCAGGTCTCGAACTCGAAGCCCTCGCGCGCCCAGTACTCGAACCCGCCGAGCATCTCCTTGACCTGGAAACCGAGTTCGGCGAGAGCGAGGGCGGCCCGGGTCGCGCCGTTGCAGCCCGGACCCCAGCAGTACGTGACCACCGGCACGGCCTTGTCGAGGAGCTGCTCCGCCTGCTCGGGGATGAGCGCGGTGGGCAGGTGGATCGCGCCGGGCACATGCCCCTGGTCCCAGGACTCCGTGGAACGGGAGTCGAGGACGACGAAGCCGGGGCCGCCGTCGGCCGCCAGCGCGGCGGCGACGTCGGACACGTCGGCGTGGAAGGCGAGACTCGCACCGAAGTAGGCGGCGGCCGCGGCGGGCGACGCCGGCGCGACTCGCAGAACGGGGTTCACGGCGACGGCGTTCCCGGTGATGGCGACGGTGCCGGTGTTCCCGGTGGCGCTGGCGCCGCCCGTCGTGGTGCTGGTCGCGGTCATGGTCCGGCCTTCCCTCCCTGTCCCGCCGACGCCGTCGCACGACGGTCGGTCCGGTGCCTCGTCTGCACCGGCCGCGCGGAACTCCATGACCAGAAATCTACGGTCGGCGATCCGCTTCCTGAAGGAGTGATCCACGGCTCTGCACTTGATCCGCCGGGGATTCCCCTGCTATCCCTCGACCATGACCGCGCATTCCCCGGACGCCACCGACTGGCGCATTCTCGAAGTCCTCCAGCGCGAGGGCCGGGCCAGTTTCGCCGAGCTGGCCCGTGCCGTCTCGATGTCCGCGAGCGCGGTCACCGAACGGGTGCGCCGCCTGGAGGAGGCCGGCGTCATCCAGGGCTATGCGGCGGTCGTGGACCCGGAGAGCCTGGGTCTGCCGATCCTGGCCTTCGTGCGGCTGCGTTATCCGAACGGCAACTACAAGCCCTTCCACGACCTCGTCGCCGCGACCCCCGAGATCCTGGAGGCGCACCACGTCACGGGCGACGACTGCTTCGTCATCAAGGTCGCGACGCGCTCGATGAGCCACCTGGAGGAGGTCTCGGGCAGGATCGGCACACTCGGCTCGGTGACGACGAGCGTCGTGTACTCGTCACCCCTGCCGCGACGCCCCGTCGGCCGCTGAGAGCGACGGCGACCACGCAAGCCCGCGGCCACCGGCACCCGACGCCCCAGCCCATTCCCCGGCCCCAGCCACGCGCACGGTCGGTCAGCCACCCCCCTGCCGAACAACCGACCCCGACCGCCCCTTCACCACCTCCAGCTGCGCATGGATCCGGTGCCTCAGATCGGCGACATGGCTGACGATCCCGACGCTCCGGTCCCGCTCCCGCAGTGAGTCGAGGACGTCGAGGACCTCGTCGAGCGTCTGGTCGTCGAGGCTGCCGAAGCCCTCGTCGATGAAGAGCGTGTCGAGGCGTACGCCCCCGGCCTCGTCGGTGACCACGTCGGCGAGGCCCAGCGCGAGGGCGAGGGACGCGAAGAACGTCTCGCCGCCGGAGAGGGTCGCCGTGTCCCGCTCGCGGCCGGTCCAGGCGTCGACGACGTGCAGGCCGAGGCCGCTGCGGCCCCGCCCGGCCCGGTCGTCGGAGTGGACGAGGGTGTAGCGCCCCGAGGACATGCGCTGGAGGCGCATCGTCGCGGCGGCGGCGACCTGCTCCAGCCGGGCGGCGAGGACGTAGGACTCCAGGCGCATCTTGCGTTCGTTGTCCGCGGACGTGCCGGCCGCGAGCGTGGCGAGGCGGGCCACACGGTCGTACTCCTCGCGCAGCGGCCCCAGTCGGCGTACGGCACCGCCCGCCCGGCGGGTCAGCCGGTCCAGCTCCGCGCAGCGACGGTCGGCCGCGTCACGGGCGGAGGCCGCC
>NZ_JAPWHT010000221.1:0-16548 GCF_027270795.1 Streptomyces sp. ActVer | reverse complement strand
AGCGTCCTCGCTGATGCGCCTGCCAAGTGTTAGCCCGGCAGGACTTTTTCAAAGGAACCTCCACCCACCACATAATGCGGTGGACGGGGTATCAACATATCTGGCGTTGATTTTTGGCACGCTGTTGAGTTCTCAAGGAACGGACGCTTCCTTTGTACTCACCCTCTCGGGCTTTCCTCCGGGCTTCCCTTCGGTCTTGCGTTTCCGACTCTATCAGACCCTTTCGGGCCGTGATTCCCAGTCGGTGGGATTTGCCTTTTGGCCTCGCGGCCTTTCGACATTCACTACGTTAGCCGATCCCCTCAGCAACTCATAATCGAGTTCCGCAAGCTTGAATTCAGGCATGCAGGCACGCCGAATTCGCCCTCGCTCAGAGGAAGTCGTAGGTAGTGGGTTGGCCGCTTCCGACTGCTGACTGAACGCCGTACCCGGTTCAGCGGCTCGGGCTACATTACGGACCTCCCAGGGGAGAGTCAAGTTCGGTGACGGCGGGGGGTATGGGCCCGATAAGGGCTCACCGTCGGGTCGTTGTCGACCCAGAAGCGCCACGGGTGGACGCCTCCGTCGCCGGACACACCGGTGCGCGGACCGTTGCGTACCTGGTCGGAGGGCACCGGAGTGCCTGCGAGAAGGCTCAGGGGTGAACCCTCGGTGGCGCATGCGTCCGTACCGTCGAGAGCCCGGTCGATCCCCAGGGCCGTGGCCAGGCGGGCCGGGCCTTTGGCCAGTTCTCTGTCATATCGGGCCGAAAGTCGACGTTTGCATGCCAGTTCGGCGCCTTCGGTGATCTCGCCTGCGCGGAGCAGGACCGCGCTCGCCCTGTCCTCCGGGCCGCACACCAGGTTCATGCAGTGCCACATGCCGTAGGTGAAGTAGACGTACACGTACCCGGGCGGACCGAACATCACGCCGTTGCGGGCCGTGCGGCCGCGATAGGCGTGGGAGCCGGGATCGTTCGGACCGTCGTACGCCTCGACCTCCGTGAGGCGGAGTTCGATCGGACCGTCCGGGGTGGTGCGCACGAGCACGCGCCCCAGGAGGTCGGGGGCGACCTCCAGTACGGGTCGGTCGAAGAACTCCCGGGTGAGGGGCGTACGGTCAGGGGCCGCGATCATGGCGTACGAGCGTAGTGCAGAGGTGTGACTGCGTGCGGGGTGGTCAGGGAGCGTGCGTCTTGCCAGGGTGAGTGCGCGGAACCGGACACGGCTGGATCGCGTTTGTATGGATCAAGGATCCGATCCGGACAGAACAACAACGGGGCGTTGCCCGAGGAGGAAAAGACATGGGGTTCAAGCGGCTGCTCGCGAGCCTGGGGGCCGGTGGGGCTTCGGTCGAGACGGTGCTGACCGAGGTCAACGTCGTTCCCGGCGGCGTCGTCCAGGGTGAGGTGCGGATCCAGGGCGGGTCCGTGAACCAGGCGATCGAGGGTCTGTCGGTCGGTCTCCAGGCCCGGGTCGAGGTCGAGGGCCATGACGACCAGGAGTACAAGCAGGACGTCGAGTTCACGAAGCTGCGGCTCGGCGGTGCCTTCGAGCTGCAGGCGGGCGGGGTGCACGCGGTGCCGTTCGGGCTCGAGATCCCGTGGGAGACGCCGATCACGACCATCGCCGGGCAGCCGCTGCGCGGGATGAACGTCGGTGTGACCACGGAGCTGGAGATCGCTCGCGCGGTGGACTCCGGTGACCTGGACCCGATCAGCGTGCACCCACTGCCGGCGCAGCAGGCGCTGCTGGACGCGTTCATCCAGCTGGGCTTCCGCTTCAAGAACGCGGACCTGGAGCGCGGCCACATCCGGGGTACGCGGCAGAAGCTGCCGTTCTACCAGGAGATCGAGTTCTTCCCGCCGCAGCAGTACCGCGGTCTCAACCAGGTCGAACTCAGCTTCGTCGCGGACGACCGTGAGATGGACGTCGTACTGGAGATGGACAAGAAGCCGGGTCTCTTCAGTGAGGGCAGCGACACGTTCCGCTCCTTCAAGGTGGGGCTCAACGACTTCCAGGGGACCGACTGGACCGCCTATCTCAACCAGTGGCTGTCCGAGGTCGGTAGCAAGCGGAACTGGTTCTAGGCTCGGGGCGAGAGTTTCCAAGGATCAGGAACCGATCAGGAGGTGCCGAGGTGACCGAGCCCAAGAGGCCGCCGCTTCCCCATGACTTCCATCCCGTCGTGCCGTCGTTCACGGTCACGAGTGAGGACGTCGAGCCGGGCGCGACGCTGAAGGACGCTCAGGTCTACGCGGCCGGGAACATTTCGCCGCAGCTGCGCTGGGAAGGCTTCCCGCCGGAGACCAAGAGTTTCGCCGTGACGTGCTTCGACCCGGACGCCCCTACGGGGAGCGGCTTCTGGCACTGGGTCGTGTTCGACATTCCGGCCTCGGTGGCGGAACTGCCGACGGGCGCGGGTACGGGGAAGTTCGAGGGCTTGCCCGAGGGCGCCGTGCAGGCGCGCAACGACTACGGGTCGAAGGACTTCGGCGGCGCCGCGCCGCCCGCCGGGGACCCGGCGCACCGGTACGTGTTCACGGTGTACGCGGTGGACCAGGAGAAACTCGGTCCCGACTCGGACGCCTCCCCGGCTGTCGTGGGCTTCAGTCTCCGGTTCCACACGCTGGCGAGGACGCAGATCGTCGCCGAGTACGCGGCTCCCGCGGACAGCTGAGCGTTCACTGAACGTTTGCCCGCCCCTGGTCATGGAATTGATCAGGGGCGGGCATTTTTTATTGCGTTGTCCATCTCGGCGTGCCCGGCCAGAGTTGATCCAAGCCCGCCAGGCGGTGGGCCGGTGCGCATGGGAGGTGGGCTTGATGCGGGACACGCTGGTGCTGAATGCGAGCTTTGAGCCGCTGTCGACGGTGACGTTGAATCGAGCCGTCGTTCTGGTGCTGCAGGACAAGGCCGTTGTCGAGCAGGCCCACCCCGAACTGCGTATGCGCGGAGCCGCGCTCGACATACCGGCGCCCCGGGTGATCAGGCTGTGCCGCTATGTACGGGTGCCGTTCCGAAGACAAGCGCCGTGGTCGAGGCGGGGTGTCCTGGTGCGTGACCGGCACAGGTGCGCGTACTGCGGTCGTCGGGCGACGACCGTGGACCATGTCGTGCCTCGGGCACAGGGTGGTCAGGACTCCTGGCTGAACACGGTTGCCTCGTGCGCGGAGGACAACCATCGCAAGGCCGCGCGGACGCCGGAGCAGGCGGGGATGCCGCTGTTGCGGCAGCCGTTCGAGCCGACGCCTGCCGATGCGATGTTGCTTGCGCTGGGGCGGGATGATCTTGAGGCATTGCCGGAGTGGCTTGCGCAGCCGGCGGCGTAGGCGCTCCGCTGGTTGTGCTGGATCACTGCGGGTTGTTCGTTGGGTGCGGGTGCGTTGTGGCTGGTCGCGCAGTTCCTCGCGCCCCTAAAAGATTGCGCCGTTCCCCGCGCCCCTAAAGGCAAAAAGCGGCTCCTCGTGTCCCTGGTCAGGGACACTAGGAGCCGCTTTCCGTAGTCGGTGTCAGTCCGTGACCGAGGGCTTTTCTCGGCGTTCTGTGGGCGGGGTGGCCTGGCCGCCGCCTCCGCCCATGCCGCCCATCGGGCCGAAGTTGCCCATGGCGCCGCTGAGGCCCTTGAGGGCGTCGCCGATCTCGCTGGGGACGATCCAGAGTTTGTTGGCGTCGCCTTCGGCGATCTTCGGGAGCATCTGGAGGTATTGGTAGGCGAGGAGCTTCTGGTCCGCGTCTCCGGCGTGGATGGACTCGAAGACCGTACGGATGGCCTGGGCCTCGCCCTCGGCGCGCAGTGCGGCGGCCCTTGCCTCACCCTCGGCGCGCAGGATCGCGGACTGCTTCTCACCCTCGGCGGTGAGGATCTGCGACTGGCGGATACCTTCGGCGGTGAGGATCGCGGCGCGCTTGTCACGGTCGGCGCGCATCTGCTTCTCCATCGAGTCCTGGATGGAGGTGGGCGGCTCGATGGCCTTGAGTTCGACGCGGTTGACGCGGATGCCCCACTTGCCGGTGGCCTCGTCGAGGACACCGCGCAGGGCCGCGTTGATCTCCTCGCGGGAGGTCAGGGTCCGCTCCAGGTCCATGCCACCGATGATGTTGCGGAGCGTGGTGACGGTGAGCTGCTCGATCGCCTGGATGTAGCTGGCGACCTCGTAGGTGGCGGCGCGGGCGTCGGTCACCTGGTAGTAGATGACGGTGTCGATGTTCACGACCAGGTTGTCCTGGGTGATCACCGGCTGGGGCGGGAACGGAACGACCTGTTCACGGAGGTCGATGCGGTTGCGGATCGAGTCGATGAACGGGACGACGATGTTGAGGCCGGCGTTGAGCGTGCGCGTGTAGCGGCCGAACCGCTCGACGATGGCCGCGCTGGCCTGTGGGATCACCTGGATGGTCTTGATCAGTGCGATGAAGACCAACACCACCAGAATGATCAGGACGATGATGATCGGTTCCATCGTGGTCCCCGTACCCTTCTCCGCCTAGGTGCTTCCGGAAGATCTTGTGATTGTCGAAGATCTTGCTGGACGAGTGTGTCAGACCACAACTCGCCACGTGCGACGTTCCGTTCACTGGACGCCACAGGAGTCACATGACGATCGCCGTGGCCCCTTCGATCTCCACGACGTCCACTTCTTCGCCTGCTTCGTAGGCGCGTCCGGTGTCGAGGGCGCGCGCGGACCAGACCTCTCCGGCGAGCTTGATCCGGCCACCCGAACCGTCGACTCTCTCCAGGACGAGGGCCTGTTTGCCCTTCAAGGCGTCGATGCCTGTGGCGAGTTGGGGCCGCTGGGAGCGATGTCGGGTGGCGACGGGGCGTACGACCGCGATGAGCGCGACCGAGACGGCGGCGAAGACCACCACCTGGAGGACCACACCGCCTCCGAGTCCCGCGGTCACGGCGCCCGCGACGGCGCCGACGGCGAGCATTCCGAACTCCGGCATCGCGGTCACGACGAGCGGGATTCCGAGCCCGACCGCGCCGATCAGCCACCACACCCATGCGTCGATGTCGTCCACGTGGTCATGGTAGGTCCGCGGGTCCTGTCCCCGACAGGGCGCCGATCAAGTTGAGGCAGGTGTTCCTGGTTGTCAGGACAGGGGCAGGCCCTGCGCGGTCCAGCGCTCACCGACCTGTTCGACGACGAGCGGGAGGCCGAAGCACAACGACAGGTTGCGCGAGGTGAGTTCGAGCTCCAGGGGGCCGGCGGCGAGCACCTTGCCCTGACGGATCATCAGGACGTGGGTGAAGCCCGGGGCGATCTCCTCGACGTGGTGCGTGACCATGAGCATGGAGGGGGCAATCGGGTCGCGGGCGAGGCGGCCGAGGCGGCGTACGAGGTCCTCGCGGCCGCCGAGGTCGAGACCGGCGGCGGGTTCGTCGAGGAGGAGGAGCTCGGGGTCGGTCATCAGCGCGCGGGCGATGAGGGTGCGCTTGCGCTCGCCCTCGGAGAGCGTGCCGAACTTTCGGTCCACGAACTCGGTCATGCCGAGGCGGTCGAGGAAGGCGCGGGCGCGCTGCTCGTCGACGTCCTCGTAGTCCTCGTGCCAGCCGGCGGTCATGCCGTACGCGGCGGTCAGGACGGTCTGCAGGACGGTCTGGCGCTTGGGGAGCTTCTCCGCCATGGCGATGCCGGCCATGCCGATGCGCGGGCGCAGCTCGAAGACGTCGACCTTGCCGAGGGTCTCGCCGAGGATGGTGGCGGTGCCCTGGCTGGGGTAGAGGTAGCTGGAGGCGAGGTTCAGAAGGGTCGTTTTTCCGGCGCCGTTGGGACCGAGGATGACCCAGCGCTCGCCTTCCTTGACCGACCAGGAGACCTGGTCCACCAGAGCCCGGCCCTCTCGGACCACGGATACGTCCTCAAGCTCCAGAACATCGCTCATGAGCGCGCTGTCTCCCATTGCAGTCTCGGCCGTCGCTGACGTCTGTGGACGCAGCCCCCAGGGAAAACCTACGCCACCGGTCGACCCGTCCAATCCATCGGCCGGTCCTTAGGGTGGGAGCCATGCATTCGGAACCACGCTCAGGACGACTGGCGGCATGGGGAAATGCCCTGTTGGCCGGTTTTGCCTCTCCGGACGACGCGGTCGTCGCCATCGTCGGCGAGGACGCGGTGCATCGGGTGGAGGGGCTGCCCGGTGAGACCGCGCCCGTCGGACTCACCCTTGCCCTGGGGCGGCTGCGCGCGCTCGGGGTGACCGGTCTGCGGGTCGCACTGCCCGCGCCCGGGCATCCGCTCGGGCTGAGCGGACCGCCCGACTTCAACGCCCGCGCCCTCGATGCCGAGGAGGCGGTGATCTGTCACGGGGCCGCGCTGGGGCTCGTACCGGAGGTGTACGAGGCCGGGCCCGAGGGCGATGTGCATGTGGAGGTCGTCTGGCACTGTCTGCCCGTGCGGGAGGCGCCGCCGGCCGATGTGCCGTCCCTCGGCGAGGCGGAGCGGGAGCTCGCTGAGGCGCTGCGCGATGCCACGGAGATGTTGTCGCGGCTCGATGTCGCCGGGTCGGGTCCGGTCGCCGCGGCGGCGATCGACGCGTACCGGGCTCGGGCGGAGCGGGGTCGTGAGGTGCTCGCCCCCGGGTATCCGCCGCGTGCGGTACGGGTGTTGGAGCTGGCCCAGCGGGTCGGGCTGCTCATCTCCGTCGCCTTCGAGAACGGGCACGGTGGGGCGGTGAGCGCGTCCGAGATGGCCGCGCGCTCCGAGGCGTTGCGGCCGGTCGAGCGGACGGCTCGGCGGGCTCAGGTGGCGGCGTTCAACGCGTTTGTGGAGGAGCGGGAGCGGGGGGTTCGTTGAGCTGCGCCCACTGACTCGGCGGGGAGTGCTGTTCGGCGGCTGCGGGTTCGTTGTGGCTGGTCGCGCCCCGCGGCGGAGCCGCAAATGTCAGAGCCCCGCGCCCCTAAAAGGCGGGCCCGTTCTTTAGGGGCGCGGCGAACTGCGCGCTCAGCCACGAACCACTCGCGCTGTGCCCACCGACGGCAGACGCCCCCAGGGCGCGGGGACCTGCGCGACCAGCCACAGGCGAACCGCAGGTATCGGGTGAGCCGAAAGCCGGACCGGCCCCCCAGGGTTGCCTGGAAGGCCGGTGGTCAGTGGTGACCCGAGGTGCGAACGTCAGCCGTTGAAGCCGTCGTTGCCGAACGCCGGGTTCAGGATGCCGACAACGTTCACGGTGTTGCCGACCGCGTTCACCGGGATGGCGACGGGGACCTGGACGAGGTTGCCCGAGGCGACGCCCGGCGAGCCGACGGCCTTGCCGCCCGCGTGCGCACCATCGGTGGCGGAGGCGAAACCGGCACCGGCGGCAACCAGGCCACCGGCCACCATCGTGACGGCTGCGGCCTTCTTCAGGTTCTTCACTTCTTGAGCCCTCTCCTTGTGAACCACTGCGGCAAAGCGCCGCAGCACGCACTGAAGAACGGTGGAGATCCAGGAAGGATGCGCCATCCGGGGGACATTCCCACGACGGTATGAATCTCAGTCCGGAACGGAACCCTCCGTGTTGCCGTCCGTAGTGCTGTCCGGAAGACCGCCGCCGGGCGGATCAGCAGGTCATCAGCCGGTCACACCATGACGTACGGCCCACAGGGCGGCCTGTGTTCGGTCGGCGAGGTCGAGTTTCATCAGGATGTTCGAGACGTGCGTCTTGACGGTCTTCTCGGAGAGAACGAGGGCGCGGGCGATCTCGCGGTTGGAGCGGCCGTCGGCGATCAGGCCGAGCACCTCGCGCTCCCGTTCCGTCAGTGAATTGCCTCTCCCCTGCCCGTAGTTGGTCTCCTCCTGGGACAGCAGCGCGCCGGCCACCTCGGGCTGGAGCAGGATGTGCCCGGCGTGGACCGAGCGGATGGCTCCGGCGAGGGCGTCGGGGTCCACGTCCTTGTAGACGTACCCGGCGGCGCCCGCGCGCAGGGCCGGGATCACCGTGCGCTGCTCGGTGAAGCTGGTGACGATGAGCACGCGCGCGGGGTTGTCGAGTTCGCGGAGCTTGCGCAGGGCCTCCACGCCGTCCATGCCCGGCATCTTGACGTCCATGAGGACGACGTCGGGCTTCAACTCCTCGGCGCGGGCGACTCCTTCGGCGCCGTCGGACGCCTCTCCCACGACCTCGATGTCGTCCTGTACTTCGAGGAAGGTGCGCAGGCCCCGGCGGACCACTTGGTGGTCGTCGACGAGCAGCACCTTGATTGCGTCAGCCACCAGGGACCTCCATCTCGATCGTGGTGCCCTTTCCGGGCGCCGATTCCACGGTGAGCGTGCCTGCGACGCCGTTGGTCCGGTCGCGCATGGACACCAGGCCGAGGTGGCGTCCCGCGCGGCGCGTCGCCCTGGGTTCGAATCCGCTGCCGTCGTCGGTGACGCGCAGGACGGCGCCGGGTCCGTGCCGCTCCAGGGTGACGTCGACGCGGGCGGCGCCGGAGTGCCGCAGCGCGTTGTGCAGCGCTTCCTGGGCGACGCGCAGCATGGCCTCCTCCTGGGCCGCGGGCAGTGCGCGGACACCGCGGCTGTCGAAGGTCACGCGCGCGGAGTGGGCGCGGTCGAGGACCTGTATCTGAGTGCGCAGCGTGGCGACCAGTCCGTCCTCGTCGAGTGCCGCGGGGCGCAACTCGACGACGGCCGCGCGCAGTTCGTCGGCGGCCTCGGCGGCGAGGGCGGCCACCTGCTGGAGTTCGCCCTTGGCGCGGGCCGGGTCGCGGTCGACCAGGGCGGCGGCGGCCTGGGCGGTGAGGCGCAGGGAGAACAGCTTCTGGCTGACGGCGTCGTGCAGTTCGTGGGCGAGGCGGGAGCGCTCCTCGACGATGGTGAGTTCGCGGCTGCGCTCGTACAGCCGGGCGTTTGTGAGGGCGATCGCGGCGTGCTGCGCGAGGATCGTCAGGAGTTCCTCGTCGTCCTGGGTGAAGCCGCAACCGCCTTCCGGCTTGGGGCCCTGAGAGTGTGGGGGGCTTCCCTCCGCAGGACGCAGCTTGTTCGCCAGGAACAGGGCGCCCATGATCTCGTCGCCGTCGCGGATGGGCAGGCCCAGGAAGTCGGACATGTCGGGGTGGGCGGAGGGCCAGCCCTCGAAGCGGGGGTCCTCGCGCACGTCTGCGAGGCGCTCGGGGCGGGCCTCGTGCAGCATCGCGGCGAGGATGCCGTGCTGGCGCGGGAGCGGGCCGATGGCCTTCCACTGGGCGTCGCTGACGCCGTCGACGACGAACTGGGCGAAGCCGCCGTGGTCGTCGGGGACCCCCAGCGCCGCGTACTCCGCGTCGAGCAGTTCGCGGGCCGAGGCGACGATCGTCTTGAGGACGTCGCGCACCTCCAGGTGGCGGCTCATGGCCAGCAGCGCGGTGCTCACCGCGGACAGGCCCGACCGGGGTCCTTTGCTCATGACCTCACGGTACCGGCGGGGTGTGACAGTGCGTATCCGACCTGTGGCGGCCCTCCCTGGGCCGCTGGGCCTAGGGCGAAGGGCCCCTCCGCATTGCGGCCCGCGCACGAGGCGGCCGGGGCGGTCCGGTTCCTACGTTGGAGGCACTCGCCGGGAGCGGCGGCCATGGGACGAGGGGACGGAAGTCATGCCGGTAGCGATCATCACGGGGGCTTCGAAGGGGCTGGGGCGCGCGCTCGCCGAGGCCCTGGCGGAGCGCGGCTGGGATCTGGTGCTCGACGCCAGAACGGCGGGAGTCCTCCAGGAGACGGCCGCCGCCCTCGCCAAGTACGGGACAGGGGTCGAGGCGCTGCCAGGGGACGTCACGGACGGTGCCCACCGGGCCGGTCTGGTGGCGGCGGCGCGGGGGCTCGGCGGCGTCGATCTCCTGGTGAACAACGCGAGCGCGCTGGGCGCCGAACCTCTCGTACGTCTCGACGCGCTGGACCTGGACGGGCTGCGGCGGGCCCTGGAGGTCAACGTGGTCGCGGCGCTCGGTCTGATCCAGGAGGCGCTGCCGCTGCTGCGGGAGTCCCCTGCGGGTGCGGTGATCGATGTCAGCTCGGACGCCGCGGCCGAGGCGTACGAGACCTGGGGCGGCTACGGGGCCTCGAAGGCGGCGCTGGACCATCTGTCGGCGGTGCTCGGGGAGGAGGAGCCCGGACTGCGGGTCTGGGCGGTCGACCCGGGCGACATGGGCACCGATCTGTACGCGGCGGCCGTGCCGGACGACGGGGATCCCCGGCCGGATCCGGTCAGTGTCGTGCCGGCCTTTCTGCGGCTGCTCGAGAAGCGTCCGGCGAGCGGGCGCTACGGGGCACCGGCGCTGCTGGAGCAGCGATGACGACGGCCCTTCGGGTGCCGGAGGAACTGTCGGCCCGGGTGCCCGCCGAGCAGCGGGGCCAGGGGCTCGACCGTGACGCGGTGCGGTTGCTCGTCTCGCGCGGTACGGAAGTGTCGCATCACGGGTTCGCGGAGCTGCCTGGTCTGCTGAGAGCGGGGGACCTGCTCATCGTGAACACGTCACCGACGCTGGCGGCCGCGGTGGACGGGCGGATCGGGCACGCGCGCGTGGTGGTGCATTTCTCCACGCGGGGCGACGACGGGCGCTGGGCCGTGGAGGTGCGCGATCCCGACGGAAGGGGCACCACGCGCGCGCGTGCGGGTGGGCCCGCGGGGACAGAGGTGCGTCTCCCCGGCGACGTACGGCTCGTCCTGGAGGAGCCCCTCACGGAGCGCAGCCCGCGGCTGTGGTGGGGGCGGGCGTCGGAACCGGGTGGAAAGGTGCCGGAGCCGGGCGGTCCGGGGCCGGAGGCCGACGTCCTGGGGCTGCTGGGCCGGCACGGGCGGCCCATTCGTTACTCCTATACGGAGCGGGACCAGCCGCTGTCCGCGTACCAGACGGTGTTCGCGCTGCCGTCCGCCGACGGGGCGGGCAGTGCGGAGATGCCGAGCGCGGCGCGGCCCTTCACCGCTCGGCTGGTGGCGGCGCTGGTGAGCCGTGGCGTGCAGTTCGCGCCGGTCACGCTGCACACCGGGGTCGCCTCGGCCGAGGCGCACGAGCCGCCGTACCCGGAGCGCTTCGCGGTGCCGGAGACCTCGGCGCGGCTGATCAACGCGGCCGGGGCGGGAGACGGCAGGGTCGTCGCGGTGGGGACGACGGCCGTACGGGCGGTGGAGTCGGCGACCGGTGCCGACGGGGTGGTGCGGGCGACGCAGGGCTGGACCGATCTCGTGGTGACCCCGGAGCGCGGGGTGCGGGTCGTCGACGGGCTGCTGACCGGGCTGCACGAGCCCGAGGCCTCGCATCTGCTGATGCTGGAGGCGGTCGCCGGGCGGGCCGCCATCGACCGCGGGTACGACGCAGCGCTGCGGGGGCGCTACCTGTGGCACGAGTTCGGCGACGTGCACCTCATCCTCCCGGAGGAAGATCCTCACACAGAGCATTGCTCCAGCAACTGCTGGTGAGGCCGGACCGGGGCCGGTGTGAGCCCGCGCATAGGACGCACATCACGTACGAAGGGACCTAGGAGACAAACAGACTCGGCATGAGCGGGGCAGACGTGTCAGTCTGCCCCGATTTGCCCTTCCTGGCTCCACTACCCGGGTTCGTACGTCACACCTTTGCCACAGGAAATTGCGACCGCTAAGAATGGCCATCGGTCGCTCGGCGGCGCGGGTTCTTACCCACGGCGCTTGTCCCGGAAACACCTTTGTCCCCATCGGGCCGAGAGCGACCTCCGCGCTATTCGAAGAGGTCCATCAGCCATGCCCAAGCAGCAGAACACTCCTGGTCATAGCCGCACGCTGACCAAGACCCACAAGCTCTCCCTCGCCGGTGTCGCCACGCTGGGCGCCGCCGCCCTCGCGTTCTCGCTCGTGCCGGGGAACACCCAGCAGGCCAGCGCCGACTCGGTCGCCGCCGCTCCGGTCGCCTTCTCCGCCGAGCAGCTCAAGCCCGCCACGGCCGGTCTCAGCGGACAGCTGGCCGACGCCCAGGCCGCGGCCGCGAAGAAGAAGGCCGCCGACGCCGCGGCCGCCAAGAAGGCCGCGGAGGCCGCCGAGAAGAAGAAGGCCGAGGACGCCCGCAAGGCGAAGGAGGCCGCGAGCCGGTCCGCCAAGCGTGCCGCCGTCAAGCCTGCCGCGAAGACCTACGCGAACAACCTGGACGGCTGGATACGCCAGTCGCTGGACATCATGAAGAAGCGCGGCATCCCGGGCACGTACGACGGCCTGCACCGCAACATCATCCGGGAGTCCGCGGGCGACCCCAACGCCATCAACAACTGGGACATCAACGCGATCAACGGTGTCCCGTCCATCGGTCTGCTGCAGGTCATCAAGCCGACCTTCGACGCGTACCACGTCGCCGGCACGCCCAAGAGCCAGTACGACCCGGTCGCCAACATCACCGCCGCCGCCAACTACGCGGCCGACCGGTACGGCTCGATCGACAACGTCAACAGCGCGTACTGAGGTTTGCGCGGACCTCTGACACGTACGCCGAAAGGGCGGCACCCCCAACGGGGCGCCGCCCTTCGCGTGTCTCTTCTGAACGGTCCGGCTACTTGCGCATGACCTCGGGCTCGTGGCGGCGCAGGAAGCGCGCCACGAGGAAGGCGCAGACGGCGGCGAGCGCGAAGAGCGCGGCCATGTCCAGTGCCCAGGTCAGCGCCTCGTGGTCCCAGAGCGGGTCCGAGTCGGCCGTGTTGTGCGGGTTGATCTTGTTGAAGTCGAGCGTGGTGCCGGCGGCGCCGACCGCCCAGCGCGACGGCATCAGATACGAGAACTCGTTGACGCCCAGGGCCCCGGCCAGCGGGAACAGGCAGCCGGTGAAGACGACCTGGATGATCGCGAACATGACCAGCAGCGGCATGGTCTTCTCGGCGGTCTTCACCAGCGAGGAGATGACAAGGCCGAACATCATCGAGGTGAAGCCCAGCGCCATGATCGGCAGGGACAGCTCGACCGCGACCGCGCCACCGAGGATCAGGCCCTCGTCGGGGATCGTCCGGCTCATGAAGCCGATCGCGCCGACCAGCGCACCCTGGAGCATGGTGATCACGCCCAGGACGATCACCTTGGACATCAGATACGCGGAGCGCGACAGACCGGTCGCGCGCTCCCGCTCGTAGATGACCCGTTCCTTGATCAGCTCACGGACCGAGTTGGCCGCGCCCGCGAAGCAGGCGCCGACCGCGAGGATCAGCAGCACCGTGGCGGCCGTGCTGTTCGGGATGGGCAGGCCGTTCGGCCCCAGCTGCTTGTTCACCAGCAGCGTCTTGTCGGGCTCGATGAGCAGGCTCACCGCGCCGAGCACGGCCGGCAGGATGACCGTCAGCGCCAGGAAGCCCTTGTCGGACGCGATCACCGACGTGTAGCGGCGGATCAGGGTCATCAGCTGTGAGCCCCAGCCCTGCGGCTTGGGCGGGCGCATCGCCTGGGCGGACGGCATGTCTACGGACTGCGGAGCCACCGCGTCGATGTCCGCGGCGTACATCTGGTAGTGCTGCGAGCCCTTCCAGCGGCCCGCCCAGTCGTAGTCGCGGTAGTTCTCGAAAGCGGAGAAGACATCGGCCCAGGTGTCGTAGCCGAAGAAGTTCAGAGCCTCCTCGGGCGGACCGAAATAGGCCACCGAACCGCCGGGCGCCATGACCAGAAGCTTGTCGCAGATGGCCAGCTCGGCCACCGAGTGCGTGACGACGAGGACCGTACGGCCGTCGTCGGCGAGGCCGCGCAGCAGCTGCATGACGTCGCGGTCCATGCCCGGGTCGAGGCCGGAGGTCGGCTCGTCCAGGAAGATCAGCGACGGCTTGGTCAGCAGCTCCAGGGCCACCGAGACGCGCTTGCGCTGGCCACCGGAGAGGGAGGTGACCTTCTTCTCCTTGTGGATGTCGAGCTTGAGCTCGCGCAGCACCTCGTCGATACGGGCGTCGCGCTCCTGCGTCGTGGTGTCCGCGGGGAAGCGCAGTTTGGCCGCGTACTTGAGGGCCTTCTTGACGGTCAGTTCCTTGTGCAGGATGTCGTCCTGCGGGACCAGACCGATGCGCTGACGCAGCTCGGCGAACTGCTTGTAGAGGTTCCGGTTGTCGTACAGGACGTCACCCTGGTTGGCGGGGCGGTAGCCCGTGAGCGCCTTCAGGAGCGTCGACTTGCCGGAACCGGACGGGCCGATGACCGCGATGAGCGACTTCTCCGGGACACCGAAGGAGACGTCCTTGAGGATCTGCTTGCCGCCGTCGACCGTCACCGTCAGATGGCGGGCCGAGAACGAGACCTCACCGGTGTCGACGAACTCTTCCAGCCGGTCGCCGACCAGGCGGAACGTCGAGTGGCCGACGCCGACGATGTCGTTCGGGCCGAGCAGCGCGGAGCCACCCTTGGCGATCGGCATGCCGTTGACGTACGTGCCGTTGTGCGAGCCGAGGTCGCGGATCTCGTAGCGGCCGTCCGGCGTGGCGTGGAACTCCGCGTGGTGACGCGAGACCTGCAGGTCGGAGACGACCAGCTCGTTCTCCAGGGCACGGCCGATGCGCATGACACGGCCGAGCGAGAACTGGTGGAACGTCGTGGGGCTGCGGTCGCCGTAGACCGGCGGCGCCCCCGCGCCCCCACCGGGTCCTTGCTGCGGCGGAATGTGCGCGCCCTGCTGCGGCTGCTGCCAGCCCTGCTCCGGTGCGTGCTGCTGCGGCTGCGGAGCCTGCTGGGCCCAGCCGGCCGCGGGCGCGCCCTGCGCGGCGTACGGCTGCTGCTGGGGCTGTGCCTGCGGTGCGGCCGCGTTGCCCCCCAGGCTCAGCCGCGGTCCGTCGGTCGCGTTCCCGAGGTGCACGGCCGAGCCGGGGCCGATCTCCATCTGATGGATCCGCTGCCCCTGCACGAATGTGCCGTTGGTGCTGCCGTGGTCCTCGATGACCCAACTGCGGCCGCCCCAGCTGATCGTGGCGTGACGCCAGGAGACCCTGGCGTCGTCGAGCACGATGTCCCCCTGCGGATCACGTCCGAGGGTGTATGGCCTGGACGCATCGAGCGTCCAGGTCCGTCCATTCAATTCCAGTACGAGTTCCGGCACTCCATGCCCCACTGAGTTGTCCCCCGAAGTTCCCCCATCACAGGGAGTCTAGGGATGTCGAACATCGTGGGGAACTATTTCAGTAGGACCCCCTTGACCGAAAGTCGGGCCTTGTGAAGACCGCGTACGGGCGGCTTGTCCGTTTCCGTTGACTGGGTTGAAACCGGCCCGGAGAGTGGTAATCCCACGCGAGGGGGACACCGCGGTGGAACCATCGCGGCGCGGAGTCGGGGGGCTGACGATGAGCGACGGAACCGTGGGACACGGCAGGCGTGTGCCGTGGGGTGATGTGCTGCTGTCCTCGATAGCCGCCGTGAGCTGGGCGTTGATCGGCATGGCCGGCGTGGCGGCGCTGGGGCTGCATCTGCTCGGCGCGGACGCGTCCGGCTCGCTCGGGACGATGACCGCGGCGGTTGTGGCGCTCGGGGCGGGTGGGTCGGTGACACCGTCCGGCGACGTGTCGGCTTTCGGTCTTGAGGGCGCGCAGGCCGACACCGCCCTCCAGATCACGCCACTGGGCGTGAGCCTGGTGGGTGCGCTGCTGCTGTCCTGGTTCTTCTTACGGTCACTGCGCCGGGCAGGCGTTGTGATCGAGCCGGCCGAACTGTTCGCGCGCGCGGGCGCCGTGGCGGCGCTCTTCGTGGCGATGCTCGGCGGTCTCGCCTGGGCGGGGCACGACGTCATCACCATCGACGGCGGCTCGCTGGGGCTGGATTCACTGCCGGGCGGCGGGCTGCCCGACGAGGTTGACGTGCCCGGTCTTGGCGACATCGGCGGACTGCTGCCCGACCGGCTCGGGGATCTCGCGGACGCGAACGCCAAGGTGGGCTTCACGGTCGAGACCGTGCCGACGCTGCTGGGCGGCCTGGGCTGGGTGCTCGGCGTCCTGGCGATCGCCCTGCTGGCCTCGCGCCGGACTCCGCTGCCGCGTGGCCTGTCCGCGGTGCACCGCCTGGTGCGTCCTGCCGCGTCCGCTCTGGTCACGGTGTTGCTGGTGGCGGTCCTCGCCGGGCTCTCGGCCGCTGCGTACGCGGCCATCGGTGACGACAATCCGAAACGGATCGCGGGCGCCGCGCTGGTAGGGGCGCCCAACGGGGTGTGGCTCGGCATCCCGATCGGGCTCTTCGTGCCGTGGGACGGAAGCGCGTCGGGACCGCTCGTCCAGTTCCTGCCCGACCCCCTGGACAAGCTGCTGAGCGCTTCCGACGACCAGTCCGTCTCGCTCGGGCGGCTGGCCGAACTGGACAGCCGGGTCTGGCTGTTGGGGGTCGCGGCGGCGCTGATGATGCTCTACGCGGGCGTGCTGACCGCGGTGCGCACCCCGTTCGTACGGGAGCGGGGTGTCCTCGGTTTCGCCGGGCGCTGCGCGCTGCGGCTGGGGGTCGTGACCGCGCTCGCGATGCCGTTGCTCGCCTGGCTGACGGACGTGTCCGTGGACGCCTCGATGGCCGTGCTGGGCATCGACGCGTTCGACGCGGGGATAGAGCTGCACGGGCAGCTGGGCATGGCACTGCTGCTCGGGGCGCTGTGGGGCGCGGGCGCGGGGACGGTGGGGGCCCTGCTGGCCTGCGCCACCGGGGCCGCCGGCCG